>NZ_JBBGZQ010000027.1:0-97031 GCF_037572595.1 Chryseobacterium sp. MYb328
TTATTTTATTAACTATTCGAAAGTATATTTGGCGTTTTTATAAATGATATGATTAGAAATCTGCAAAATAAAAAACTCTCCAGCATAGGGAGAGTTTCTGTATTATTCCTGAAGCATATTATCTCTTGTATTCTTCTGGACAGCAATAGCACCAAAAAGTGCCAGCAGGAAAGCAAAGGCATAAAATCCTTTCTCACTTGGAAGGATGGTGGCGTTCCAAAGTCCAACGGCGAGTAATACGATGGAGGACAAGGTAGCAAACCAACAGATTCCATAGTAAATATCCGTTACCGGGATATTTTCCAATTTATCACGAACAGCTTTCTGTAAGGAAACAACAGCAAATAAACCATATAATAAGATCGTAAAATAGTAACCTTTCTCATTCAGCAGCATCTCTGCCCTTACAAGTCCTACAATATACCCAATCATTCCTGCTCCCAATGCGACCCATGAGGCTGCAATAAATGCATTTGATACTCTTTGTTTTTTCATGAATTTAATGTTTTGTTTAAAAAGCTAAATATATTCATTTTTTGTTAACATTGTTGTAATCATGAGAAAATATGGGCAAAATACGGATTGATAAACCTCTGATCTTCATCTTCCATCTTATTATATGTAAGTTGGAAATCTGCTTTAAAAAAGCAAAACGTTCCTAACCTGGAAAGGTTGTATATTGTTTTTGTAAGGTAATATATTCGTAATTATACTCTATCAAGGTCTTACCATTAGCCTCTTTTCCTATGACCTTAGAAGGTAATTGAGAGCTATTATATTGAATTTCATACGTCATGTTTTGAATCTGGATCCAATTTCCTGCACTATCCTTACGGCTTATTTTTTCTGATGTATAATTATTTTGACTTAAAAATTCTGTGCTGGCTAAATAAGTTCTAAAGTATGTATTGGTCAGAGAATAAGGATTTATCTTGTTATCATAGGAAAACTCTCTTTTAAAAGTAGATGGACCACCTATATTATCACTGAATGAAATTTCTGTTGAAACATTATCACCGCTGTAAGTATATGATGAAGTAGATGGAATAGTACAATTTAATGAAAAACAAAGAGAAGTACCAGTGACTTTATCGTTGTTATAGGTGTAAACCTTTGTTGTGTTATTATTAGAATCTGGATAGATTGATTTAATTGTAGTTAGCTGATTTTCATTATAAGTCCAGGTTGTATAATAAGCAATTGTTCCATCCGTATTATAGTAATTTGTTTTTGAAAGTTTTCCGGTAGCATCATATTCAAAGCTTGTTACTCTGCCTTGTGATGAAACTTTGCTTAATTGTTTTTTGCTGTTATAATCAAATGTTACTACACTTGTATTAGGGTTAGAAGGATTAGTGTAATTAACAGTTGTGACTTTACTTAAGAATATTTGAGACTCAGGATTATTGGATGTATCATGATCATCATCACCGCTGCAGCTGCTAAAGAATAAGACTGAGCTTAAAGCCCCCAGAAATAAGTAAGTTTTCATAGTATATTTTTTGCACTCAAAAATAGAAAATGTTCTAAGGGTAGGTAATAAAAAATCCCATTATTTCAAAATAGTGGGATTAAATCATGTTTTTGCTTCTATAGTTTATTGTATTCAGTCATAATTTTCTTTTACAATTATTATTCTAGCCCCGATAGCAGTGGTTACCTAGGAACATATATCAGGAAGTTGTAAGGCTTGAGGTGAGCCAGCTTTGGAGTGAGGAGTATAAGCGTATAGCAGGAATCAGCTACTGAAGAAGAAAAGCTCCCCAAAAATTGGAGAGTTTTTATAAGGTAATATATTCGTAATTGTATTGAACAAAAGTGAATTGATCACTATCTTTTCCTGTGCCTTTAACTGGTAATCCTGAGCTGTTATATTCATAGGTATAAGTAAGAGTATTAACAAAGTCTGATACTTCACCACTAATGGTAGATTTACGAGCTATATAATTGTTGTTGTTATTTATATGATTTAAATCAAATCTTTCTAACCAAATTTTTATATACTTGTTCATGTAGGTATAAGGACTTAATTTATTATCATAAAAATACTCAAATTTTGTAGATGAGAGTTTTTTTACAGAAATATTATTTCCTGAATAAGTATAAAATGTAGTGTTGGATTCGGAACAATCCGGAGACCAGCAGCTGCTACTGGAGGCTATCTGACCATTAGTATTATAAGTATACTTTAAAGTGATGTATTTATCTGTAATAAATGGATAATGTTGTTCTATTTTGTTGATCTGATTCCCATTATAATAAACCTCTGAATCATAGTTTTCTTTATGTTGGTCATCAACATGATAATTTAGTTTTATTGGTTTGTCTTTATCATATTCAATAGTGGTAAATCCATAGTCATTTGATATTTTTATAAGCTCCCCTTGGGCGTTGTATTCATATTTATCTATATAGATTTGGGTTTTAGTATCTTTATAAAAATAAGTTGTGGTTACTTTGCTTAGTAATAATTTCTTTTCTGTAGGTTCATTTTCATCATTACTACTGCAGCTGTTAAAGAATATAGCAGCACCCATCATCCCCAGAAATAAGTGTTTTTTCATCTAATTTTAAATTTTTGGCAAAAATAGAAAATACAATGAGGTTTTAAGATAAAAGGTTTTATTATTTCAAAATACTGGGACTAAATCATATTTTTATCACAGAAGTCCAGCATATAAAGGATTATAAAACAAAAGCTCTCCAATACTGGAAAGCTTGTTTGTTATTAATTAATATACTCGTAACTATATTGTACATAATTATTTCCATTGGCTTCTTTTCCAACAACCTGAACCGGTAGGCCGGAGCTGTTATATTGTATGGTGTAAGTTATAGTCTGGTTTTGCAGCCATACCCCGTTATCTTTATAGCTTATCTTCTCTATGAGGTAATTATTTTTACTTAAATTGTATGCGCTCCCCATCATAATTTTAAGATACTTATTGATATTGGTGTAAGGATTGAGCTTATCATCATAAGAAAAATCCTTTTTATTGCTGTAAGTCATAAATCCACCCCATGTTGAGGTTTCAGATGAAATATTATTTCCATTATAAACATATGTATCAGTTGCAGGGCTGGAACATTCCGGATTCTGACAGAGGGTGGATGAGATCATCTGTCCGTTGGTATTATAATTATAGGTAACCGTTCTGTTGTCATCAGAGTTAGCGTAGATTGCTTTAATGTTTGTGAGCTGGTCACCACTGTAAGTATAGGTTGAATAATAATCTAATGTGCCATCTGAATTATAATAATTCGTTTTTGAAGGCTTTCCGGTAGTATTATATTCGACAGTCAAAGTTCTGCCTTCTGAAACAGTCTTGATTAATTGTTTCTGATTGTTATAACTCAAAGTTGAAACAGTTGTTTCAGGCTTGGAAGGATTATCATAATAAATGGTCGTGACTTTACTTAGCAATAGCTGAGGTTGTTCGGAAGGGATATCAGTTCCTTCATTATCATCATTACTGCTGCAGCTGTTAAAGAATACAGCTGTACTTATTATCCCAAGAAATAAGTAGTTTTTCATGCTATTTTAAATTTTCTGCAAAAGTAAAGAATACCTTACAGGTTGGGAAGCAAAAAATCCTACTATTTCAGATTAGTGGGGTTTTATCATATTCTTTTGCATTTTAGTATCCGTAGTATTCAGGCTTGAATGGCCCCTTTTACATCTACTCCGATATTGTTTTTCTAATCCTTAAAGACTTATGTATTTGTGGTTATATTTTAAATAAAAACTATCTTTTTTGGAACGTTATACTTACTTCTTACTTATTATTTTATAGTATAAATTTATAAATGGCTTCTCAATTAAATAAAATGTAAATGAGCAAATTATATTTAGAAAAATTGCAATGATAAAAATCAAAAACATATAGGTGTTTCCATTCATAATTTTTACAGTATCAAAACCAATACAATAAAAAGTTGTGAATAATAAAATCCCATGAATTAGATAAGTGCTATATGAAATCTCCCCTAAAAATTTTAAAAAATTGATTTTTAAAAAACCAAATAAATTATTACCTAAAGCAATAATAGTAAATGCTATGATTAGAAATGTTTTAGAAAAATAATTACGGCTACTCGAATCGAAAGACAGACCTATAATTAAACACAAAATTGCTAAAAGTGTATATAGTTTATTGCTTACTTTTATATTAGGATGAAAGTAATGAATTATTGCTGGAATCATACCTCCTAAGAATGAAATAACATGGGTTAGGCTAATTGTATTATGATTTATATATACTAAAATAAATAGCATCGATACAATTATAGAGATAACATTTTTATTCTTCAACATAAAAGCTCCAATAATTGGAAGGGTAAAATAGAATAACCATTCATATGGTAATGACCAGACCACACCAGCCAGCATAAAATCAATATTGTAAGTTTGTCCAATAATTACTTTCCCTTTAATATTGAACATATACCACTTTAAGCATTGTGCTAAAAAAACATATAGAGTTGAGTTAAAAATAAAATGATCTATAGCTAATGCGAAAAATATACAAATAGTGACCACAAAAAAATATAAAGGGAACAGTCTGAAAATCCTTGAATACAATAAGTTTCTCCAAAAAGTCAAATTCTGATTTCCTGATTTTAAAAGTTTATTAGTGAATAAAAAACTGGTAATCATGAAGAAAAATGCTACAGAACTTTCACCAAGATGTACAGCAAGATGATTTTTAGGTAATTCCCATGTATTAGAGCTGAGATAATTTTTCCAAATTATAGAATGGTGAATAAAAACCCCAGTTGCTAGAAGCCCTCTAAAACCATCAATACTTTCAAAACGATTGGTTGCAGTCTTAAAATTGACAATCCTGGAAATAAAAAATCCAGAAATAAATATCGATGAGTAACAAATTAATATAAAGAGGTAGCTATCTATGCTCATTAATTAAATTTTCGATAAATATAATGTATAAAAAATTCCTTTACAATGACATGCAAAGGAATTTTTTATAAAAATTAAAGTTCTTAGTATCTGTAGTATTCAGGCTTGAATGGCCCTTTTACATCAACTCCGATATACTCAGCCTGCTCAGGAGAAAGCGTTTCAAGTTCTACGCTTAATTTCTTAAGGTGTAGAGCTGCTACTTTTTCATCTAAATGCTTAGGCAGCATGTATACTTCGTTTCCGTACGCTGCAGAGTTGTTCCATAATTCGATCTGAGCCAAAGTCTGGTTAGAGAAAGAGTTAGACATTACGAAACTTGGGTGTCCAGTTGCGCATCCTAGGTTTACCAGTCTTCCTTCTGCAAGGATGATTACTTCTTTACCTTCAATAGTGTAGATATCAACCTGAGGCTTCACTTCAGATTTAGTCTGACCATAGTTTTGGTTTAACCAAGCCATATCGATTTCATTATCGAAGTGACCGATGTTACAAACAATCGCTTTATCTTTCATCTTAAGGAAGTGTTCTCCTCTTACGATGTTGAAGTTACCTGTTGTAGTGATGATGATATCTGCGTTATCTACCACAGTATCTAATCTTTTCACTTCATAACCGTCCATAGCAGCCTGAAGCGCACAGATTGGGTCAATTTCAGTAACAGTAACAATAGAACCAGCTCCTCTGAAAGAAGCAGCAGTACCTTTACCTACGTCTCCATATCCGCAAACTACCACTCTTTTTCCAGCCAACATTACGTCAGTAGCTCTTCTTACAGCATCTACTGCAGATTCCTTACATCCGTATTTGTTGTCGAATTTAGACTTAGTTACAGAGTCGTTTACGTTGATAGCAGGCATTACCAAAGTTCCGTTCTTCATTCTTTCGTAAAGTCTGTGAACTCCGGTAGTAGTTTCTTCAGAAAGACCTTTGATATCTTTTGTGAATTCAGGGTATTTATCAAACACCATGTTTGTTAAATCTCCACCATCGTCAAGGATCATGTTCAGTGGTTTTCTGTCTTCCCCAAAGAATAAAGTCTGCTCAATACACCAGTCAAATTCTTCTTCATTTAAACCTTTCCAGGCATAAACCGGAATTCCTGCAGCTGCAATAGCCGCAGCAGCGTGATCCTGTGTAGAGAAAATATTACAAGATGACCAGGTAACTTCAGCTCCTAAAGCTACCAATGTCTCGATAAGCACAGCCGTTTGGATCGTCATGTGAAGACATCCTGCGATTCTTGCTCCTTTAAGCGGTTGAGATGGTCCGTACTCTTCACGGATAGCCATCAAACCTGGCATTTCTGCTTCTGCAAGGGTAATTTCTTTTCTTCCCCATTCTGCAAGGGAGATATCCTTAACTTTATAAGGAACGTATTGTGTTGTTGTACTCATATGTAATGAATAAATTTAAATTCAGTTGATAACGAAAGGCAAAATTACAATTTATAATTAAGATAAAAAAACAACAGATCAATTTCAGTTTCATGAGATTAAACATAACTTAATATTATTTAGTCTTAATATAAATAATTATTTTTACCCTTATAAATTATATCTTATGAATACCCATACAGAGAAAAAAACAAAACCTGTAGCTCCCAAGGTACAGGAACTTATTGACAGATCCAAAAGTGTAATTCTGGCTACTGTAGATGCTGAAGGAAATCCTAATTCCAGCTATGCACCGTTTGTGCAGGTAGACAATACATTTTATATCCTGGTTTCATTTATGGCAAGACATACTAAAAATCTTTCGGAAGGAAGAAAAACTTCAATCATGTTTATTGAAGATGAGTCTGCTACCAAACAGATTTATGCAAGAGAGCGCTTAACAATAGAAGCAGCCACTTCCCAGATTGAAAGAGACTCAGAAAAATGGACTCATGTAGTAACAAAATTAAAAGAAACTCACGGAAAAGTAGTGGATGTTATTTCTGAAATGGGTGACTTTATTTTAATTGCTTTGCAGCCTGCAAAAGGTTCTTACGTGAACGGATTCGGAAGTGCTTATTTTGTAGATCCAAATCTAGAAATTATTGAGCACAGGAATGATGTGAATCATCAGGCTAAATAAATTGGAAGGGATGCTGGAAGAGGGAAGCAGGAGGTTATACTTGTTAAACTAGGAGTAGAGCTGCTTTTTAATAGGTCTTCTGCATGAGTATTTGTTTTATCGCCAAATAGAAACTTCCATCTTCCAGCTCCCATCTTCCAACTTTTTCCTTATTTTTGTCCAATAAAAAAAGAATGCCCCTTTACCGAGATTTTTCAGATGATAGTGCCATAATCCTTGTTTGGAAGTATGATGAAAGTGAAGAACTTGACATCAATGAACTTCTGGAACCGGAGAATGCTGAAAAAGTAAAGGATTACCATCCTAAAAAACTATTGGAGGTATTGATGGTTCGTAAGCTTCTGAAAGGTTTAAAACCTAATTCCAAAATTCTATACAGAGAAAGAGAACCTTTTCTTTCTCCCTATGATGCTGAGATTTCCATTACCCATTCTTTTCCATTTGCAGCCATAGCTATTTCTAAAAATAAAATAGGAATAGATGTGGAAAAGTTCAATCCTAAGATCTTAAGGGTCATCGATAAATTCACCTATGAAAATGAAAGAGGTTTTATTCCTGAAGATAAAGCCGATACTTTTTATACGATCATCTGGAGTGTAAAGGAAAGCATGTATAAGATTCACCATTCCAAATATTGGTCGCTGAAGAAAAATTATGAAGTAAAACCTTTTGAATTAAAGCATCTTCATAAGATAAGCTGCCGTGTGTATGACGAGCAGTTTTCCGATGAATTTAAGGCAAGAGTGGAATTTTTTGATGATTACTGCTTTACGATTGTGGAGGAGTAGGCTGTTTCTGCCTGAGTAGCTGCCGTATTGAAACCAGGTGTCCAAAAAGAACTACCGGAACAATAAAAGTAGGTAACCAGCTGAAAGGAAAATACAATATAGCAATATTAGGCTGGTCAAAGGCTATCCTCTGTAACGGTGATGGAGCTGAAAGAAAAGCAATAATGACTATATTGAGCAGCAATGCAAGCCCTATAATATGCCAGTACAAAATCAGGTTTCTGCTTATTTTCGACATTCTTATTCCATAGTAAGCAATAAATGGAGCCGAAATACCTGCCAGAATATCAAAGTTGATTCCTTTAAACGTCATAATTTCCGGTACCATTTTGTATAAGAACAGTTTATACAAGGCTATCTCAACAAAGATCCTTATTATATTAAGGTAAGTAATATGTAAAAGAGAAAGGCTGTCAATAAAGAGTTTCCCTTTTGGTGTATTAAACATAAATAATATTACCAGAACCGGAGGAAGGATACCCAGCAGTACAATTTTTGGGGGAAGAGAATTTAAATGACTATTATAGACATCATTTAAAGATAAAGCTGCCTGAATGATTAGCCAACAGAGAAGGATAAGAAAAATCTTTCCTGTTCCGGATTTTATGATCGCTGAAGCAGAATTTTTTATTGCCCAACAAAATAGCAACAGAGTCACGAAAGTGATGATTCCAAACAGTAATGAAATGGGAATAGTAAGGTTTTCCATGGTTAATTTTTAACTAAGATATTATAATCAGCCAAAAATTAAATTGCCGTAGGACAAGAAACAAAATAAGAGATTAGGATTCCTCTACTTTTTCAGCTTTATACTTTTCTATCACTTTTCTTTGCTCCTTGGCAACATCGTAGATCAGTTCCAGAATATCATGAATGTTTTTAAGTTCCGTTAAATGGGATATTTTATCGGGATCCCTTCGGTCAATAATATCATTTTCCTCAATTTCGGTCTTTCTCTTCAAAAGCATATCTTCAATGGATGAATCTTCAGGTTCCAGGCGGCTTTCCATTCTAAGAGCTTCAGTGATATCATCTCCATTTAATAACGTTGAGGTTTGCTGCATTTCAGCCTCTATTTTTCGGCTCCAGCTTTCTGCATCTATTTCGGGATATTGCTCATTGCTTTTAGAGTATTGAGATAAAGAAGCAGTATAAGCGGTGACAAGATGTGAGGTCGCTACAAACTGGTGAACCACTTCTAACTTTTTCTGCTGATTTTTAGGGTCCGAAATCATTCTCTGAAAATTATCAGAAAGATTGGCTAATGAAATGATGGCATTTTTTCGCTTTACTTTATAGTCTTCAATATCGAAGTTCCCTTGCAAAAATTTAGACATTACACTCTGAAAATAGATCAGATTGTCTGCAGCAGACTTTTTCATCAGATCCAGGTTTTGTGTATGTTCCCAAACAGGTAACACAATATAGGAAACCGCAAATGCTATAATTCCGGCAATAGCTGTATCTACAACTCTGTCTTTAAAAATGATATTTACTTTTCCGGGATTTAAAAAATTAAAACTCAGAAAAACATAGATCGTCATGAAAAGGACTGCCCAAAAATACTTTCCCTTTAAGAAACTGAAGCACATAATCATGCTGATCAGCAGGATGGCAAACAAAACACTATTGATGTGTATGAAATGCAGGATGATATAGGCTATTGTGGCTCCGGTCACCGTTCCGTAGAGACGCAGGAGGTTTCGCTGCTTTGTGATGGAGTAGGCCGGTTTTAAAATAGCTGTAATGGTAATTAATATCCAATACGTATGCCCCAAGCCAAGAAAATCAAACATAGAGAAAAGATATCCCACCAGCAAGGCTGTTGTAATTCTTATTGCATGGCGGAATTGGGAAGATGATAATGAAATATTATTCCTTAAAACCTTAAAGTTCAGTTTGGGCTCATTAGGCATGAACTTTTTTAAGTCTAGCCCGGTGGATAAACTTTTTGCCAGTTTTACATCCTGTGAGAAAACTTTGTAAATCTCATTGATCTCCTTGGTAATTTCATTAATACGCATCAGGATCTGTCGCAGAACCATGAAGTTTTCCAGACTATCAGGTGATAGCTGCCTATTTCTAAGTTCGAAGTAATTATAGTTGAGATTCTTTAATTCTAATTCAAGATTCAACATAGGCTTTGCCCTTGTTCCGCTTTGGAGGGCAATTCCGATATTGGTGATCTCTTCAGCAAGCAGATTAAGATAATCATGGATATTAACCAGGATCATGCTGTCTTCAAAGCTCTGCTGTAGCTTCTGATAATCGCTTTCAGAAGTCATCAGCTTTTCATGAAGGTCCATAGAATTCAGGAACATCAGCATCAATAAGCGGCTGGTCGTCGTAGATTCATTGACGATGGTTCTTGTTTTAAAAACAGTTTCTCTGGTATCTTCCTGAAGGTTTTTAATTTCAATCTGTTTGGCAATAACCTGAGTGGTAAGTTTGTCAAAGTCCGGATTCTTCTGATAATAATTAGCTTTGATCTTTAAAAATTCTGCCAGCTGAAGATAATTTTCTCCAATCATCTGGCTAGCCAATTTATAAGGACGGATAGTTGTTACCACAAGGAATATCAGTAAAAACCAAATACATCCACAGGCAAAAATGAGGAGACTTTTAAAGATATCCGCTCCTGTAAGATGCCCGTCAATAAAGATGGCAAGTACCACGAGTGATAGTGAACCCACTGCTGCCAGTCGCTGGCCATAGACCCCGATGAGGGAGAAGAACATCCCGAAGACGATAATCTCCAATAATACCAATATCTTAAAATTCATTACCAGACTAGCAATGAGTGCCACAAAGACAAAACAGCAAATGGCAAATGCCAGCGCATTTCTTCTTCTTATAAAAGGGCCGGGTTGATCGGTAAGGGCAACAAAGCTGGTCCCGAGTGGGAAAAGAAAGTATTCTTTTAAAATTCCAAAGTGAGCGAGAACCAAACAAGGGAGAACAGTAGCTAATGTAATTCTGATTGCAGAATACAAATACTGACTGGTCACAAATTTTTTTAGTTCCGCCGAATAGTTCATACTACAAAAATAGCTATTGAATTTAAAAAAATAGCCATAAAAGGAAGACTTTTGTGAACTTAAATGTTATATTTTTTTAATAAAGCCGGAGAAAGTGTGAGGAGTGGGGATAGGAGTATTGTCAATGGTCAGTTTTTGTTTTACCAAGTGAATAGGTAGGTATAGAAATTGACTGGTGCGGTGGGGTTAATTAAATAAAAAAGCCTCATACAAAATGGATGAGGCTTTTTTATAATTGTTGAAATGTGTTAACGTTCGTTGTTGGATGTTTCTTCACCAATGTTCCAGGTAAGACCGAAACGGAGTGTGTTATCCAATGCCGTGTTTATTTTAGACATATTGATCAGATAAGAAAGATCAAGCCCGAAAGAACGGTACTTTAATCCGATACCTGCTGTAGCAAACTGTCTTGCTCCCTGCTCTTCACTTTCATGGAAGTAACCTCCTCTTACAGAAAAAGCATTGTCATAAGAATATTCTAAAGCACCACTGTACATGATACTGTTTTTATTTTTAAATGATTTTCCGATACCGGCAATTGGACCTACATTCGGAATTTCGTATCTAGGCTCTCTGTAAGCATTTAATCCAACGTATTCAGATCCGGGTACCAAAAGTTTTGAACCTTCCACGGAGATTCCGATTCTGTTCATATCATCCATATACATATCATATCCAACCCCTAATCTTGCCATAGTTGGAAGATAAGATCTTGATTCTTCATTTCCGGTATAGTCAAGTTTCGGACCAAGGTTCTGGATGGCTAAACCTGCATTTAATTTACCGTCATATCCTCCAAAACTTGAGAATCTCTCGGAAGTATAGTATGCTGAAATATCTACAGCAAAAGAGTTTGCTGCTTTAAGGGTATTATCTGTATTGAATCCTCCGGCTAAGTCTGAACGGATAAATCTACCTGTAACAGCCATGGAGTAGGAGTCAGAAAGTTTAAGACCATAAGCAACATCAATGGAGAATTCATTAGGTTTTGATACCCCATTGGAAGTAACATCATTACCTACCAGCTGAGTAAGGTCTACTTCCCCCATGTTGAAGTAATAGATACTCGCGGAAATAGTAGATCTTTCATCCTGTCCAAGAAATTTATGGAAAGATCCATATAATAAGAATACATCATTGGTAAGTTTTCCCATATAGGGTGTATAGGTAAGACCTATGGAAGAACTTGTTCTGCTGAAAGGATATTTAGCTGCATTCCAAAATTGTGAAAATGCATCAGGAGAGGTTGCTACCCCTTGATCTCCCATACCTCCCGATCTTGCATCTGGCGCAATTCTCAGGAAAGGAGCTCCGGTAAGTACAGGGTTTATTTGTGAATAACCCAGAAAACCAGCACTTAACCCAAGTCCTAAAAGCAGTTTAGTAGTTAAATTCATATATTGTCTTTTATATATTATCAGTTTTTTATTAATTTTATTGTCTATGTTTTATATAATTATTTCAAAAGTACCATTTTTTCTACAGCTGTGGCACTTCCTTTGCATTTTTCTTGGTTTTGACTTTTTGCAAATATCTTAAAAATATATGTACCTTTTGCAACAGTTGCCCCAAAATCATCTCTTCCATCCCATTCTATAGCCTGACGGGGAGTTCTGAATCCCTGTAGGAATGGTTCTGCAACCACTGCCTGAGATAAGGTTCTTACTAATCTTCCGGTTATGGTATAAATCTGCACATTTACATTCAGTATATCATCACAATTATGTTCAAACTGAACATATGTCTTATTGGTGAATGGATTTGGCCAGTTCAACGGACGGTTGATTATCAGATGCTGGTCAGCTTCATCCTTAACCTCAAAATTTAACGTAGCAGTTGTCGAATTATTGTTTATATCCCAAACTTTAAATGTTAATTGATGTTGTCCGACCGGAAGATTCCTGAAAGGATAGCTTACATTTCCTTTTTGATACTCAGCAAGACTCGGGTTTAAGCATCCGTTTCCTTCCCCCGGAGAATAAAAATCATTCAGAATAACAGTATTGATCACCTGACCGTCTAAATATACAGTAATGTCATGACCTATCCCTGATCCTGCAGAATTAATTCCTGTATCATCTGTAAGACACGCCAGAAGCATTGGGTTCTGGTTAGTAATTCCACCATCAGCAAAGTTGGTATTGTTCATATACAGCTTTACTTTTGGCGGCTGGTTATCATTAATTCCGTTAGGATTGATGTCTCCAATCTGTACAGCCTGATTATTGAATACATCGGTTGCTTTATTGTCTGCATAGCCCATTATTCTTCCTTCTCCAACAGCATAATTGATGTCTTTCGGAACATAGAATTCTGCAGTGAACACACCGTTTACTGCAATTCCTGATGCTTTTACAATAGCACTTCCTTCTTCTGTATAATTAAGTATAGGGTGAGACCAGTTATTATTGTTCAGCGTTTTCTTATTCAGTCTTTTATCAAAAATATTTATAGAAACCCTTCCGTTGAAAGTATTGTTCAAAGTTCCGTTAGGGTTATTGATGTGTCCTTTTATTTTAACAAAATCAAGTCCACGGATCAATCCCGGGACAGGTGTTTCAATATTGTCAATGGTAAGTAATCTTTGAGGTCTGCTAAGTTTCATCGCCGGATCACCCAGTAAATTTACTCTTAAATGGTTCTCATTAACTCCTTTTTCCTTTTTTGCGTTTAAATGGGCATACCCTAACGTATTGAAGTCATCATTGGCCAATTTGAAAATATTTCTGGTAAAAATATCGGTGAAAGTACGCCCATAACCAATATCTATGGCACGGCTTGAAGTGACCATTGTAGCAGGACCTCCCTGCTTAAGCTTCATGAACTGCTCTCCTGCAGAATTGGTAGAAGGCTCGTCCCACAATGTAAACTCACAGGTTATGGTAGAGACCAAAGGGAATCTGCTGTATACGCTGGTGAAGTTATTGGAATTTTGCACCTCTGTAGTGGTTAATATCCTTTCCTGGGCCCAACCGTTGACTCCTCCATGTCCAAAATAGAATAAATATAAGCTGTTTCCTATACTGTTGGAGATGGCCTGGTTTACCTGTGGATATCTTGGTCCTGCTGCAGTACTTTGCATGGTAAAAGCATCCAGGTACAGTTTTCTTACATTATATTCTTTCAGAGTCGGTACACCCGGCTGTTCAAATATATCGACCAGTGCTTTATTCATAACATCATGGAAAGGGCTGCCACCTTCTTCATTATCATCTACCACAAAATCCAGTTTCATTCTCCAGTCTCCAAAAGGACTTGATTGTCCCGGAAGGGCATTGTAATATGCCAGAGTTTTATCAATCATATTAGCTGCCTCCGTATTATTGGTAGCAGGAATTCTTCCTACAGGCAGATTCGGCAAATTGTATCCTATATTAGTGGCAGTCTGCGGCTGAGTCATTACAATATAGTCATCCGTAACGTAGGACTGTACATAATCTGAGGAATGCTCGCTTTGATACGCTGAAACAATATTGTTATTACCAGATATTCTGTTCTTGTAGTCATAAGAAGCATCTCCCAGAATGAATACATACTGAAGTCTGCCTTGCGGGGTATTTAATTTGGTAACGAAATCCCTTACTGCGGTAATATCCTTACTTCCGTTTCCAAATTCTTCATAGACCTTATTTACATCTACAATTTCTACTTTGTAATTGTTTTTTGTCTGATGATAGTTGGCCAGTCTTTGTGCCTGTCCCATCAGTTCAGGTACAGTAAGGATCAAATAATCTATATTAGAGATCGCAGAGAGGTTCTGATTGGCAATTCTTCCTACAAACTGAGGCGTAAAAGCAGCATCAGCACGGAACGCTACAAATTCATTATTGAAATCTGTACTGGAAGCTTTATATGCAAAATTGAAAAACCCTGTTCCTGTCTTATTGACTCTTCTGTTGGCATTGGTGATATCAGTAACATCCCATACCTGTTCTATAGAAGACGCATTAGAAATACTGAAACCATAATCCGTATTGCTTCCGCTTATTATAGAATAATCCCTGAAGTTCATCTGAGAACCGTTGAATGCAAGATTCTCTTTATACTGTACCTCCAGGTAATCAAAGTAGAATGTTCCGTTAGGGTTTTTAGAAATATCCGGATTGTATTTCAATGTGATCTGATTTCCGCTTTGGTTGGTAATAAAACCATTATATCTCATCGGATAATAATTGTACTGATAGGTTGGGTCATCAGTAGGAACGGAATTATGGTACAGGTTCAGATCATTGATTTTAATATCAATGGAATTCAGCTGTGACCTGTATCCTATTACCTGTGATCTGTATTTTATGATATCATTAGGCTGTATAGGCGAATTGGTGGTCAGAGTAATAACCTTTTCAGTACTGAAAGGAGTATCTTCTACCCATATTCTACCTACTTTCAATAAATTTTTCTGATCATTGTTGATCACCTGGTAGCTATCGTAACGGGTAATCATCTGAGCAGGTAAATCCCCATCTATAGTTGCGACTCTTTTCCCTGCACCTTTATCAAAGTTGATATAATAATAGGCAGAGTCATCATATATATTTTTGAGATTGTTACTTGTATCGGATCTTGTTTCTCTTCTCTTAAAGCCTTTCCCATTATTGGTATCATAAAGATTGTAACCGTTCGGGCCCTGTGCATAGAATAAAGCATAATCATTGTCATTCCATATTCCGTCATCTTCACCCGCTACCTGAATAGCGTTTTCCTGTAAAGAATTATATCGCGGGTCCTGATTGAATTCAGGCAGCATGACTCCTCCGTTTCCGTAAACTCTGAGATTTTTTGGATTTACAGAAGCAGGATTAATTCCGTTATCTCTTAAAAACTGTGCCGTGATTTTGAAGATTCCGGATTTATCCACCTTTATTTTATAAAAGTTTCCGCTGGCAAGAGGATTGACTGTAGTTCCTATTTTATTGGTGCCTCCAAAAGTATTGATAGGAGTAGAAGCTTCTGAAACATTAAACGAAGATAATCTCTGAACCTGCCCATTTATATTTTTAAACAGACCTACACTGATACCTGCATATCTTTCTCCATCTAATGTATAATAGGTTACTTCAGCAATGTCATGATCAGGAAGTACTCCTTTTTTGAGTTCATATAAATCCTGGTTGGAAACTCCATCCCAGACAAGATCCGAAATTTTCAGCTCCTTTTCTCCGATTTTTTGCTTGGTTACTATAAAAACATTATTTTGGCTGAAAGAAAAACCTTCATTTTTAAAGTTGGGAAGATTTAATTTTGTCTCACCAAAATCCTGAATTTTAGAACCATTCCATTCTATGGTGTTTCTTTGGGCGTAAAGTGTTGATGCAAAAGCGATTAAAGATAAAAGCGTGATTTTTCGTTTCATGTTTATTATTGAAATTGCTAAATTACAAAATAAATGAAAATTTTAGAATTAAATTGCAATACAATAAAATTAATTTGTTATCGTTGTTCAAAAAAATCAAATCTTTATTTGATTTATTGAATAATTTATTTTTTCTTTGTACTCTTGAAAATATTTATATCGACTATGAAAAAACTAAAGTTGTTTTCATTAATAGCATTAAGTTCTACACTTGCATTAACCAGCTGTGGCGGATCAGGAACCAGCAAAGGTGGCGGTACCAAAAAATTTGTCAGTAAAACGGGTTGGAAGCCAAACGAAAAACAGGGTTGGTTTTTTGCAGGAAAGCAACAGAAGCAGAAGGGTTGGCCGGGAATGGTATATGTAGAAGGAGGAACTTTTACAATGGGATTAGTGAAAGATGATGTTATGCACGATTGGAATAACACGCCGCGCAGAATGCAGGTAAGTTCATTCTTTATCGGAGAAACAGAAATTACTAACTACGAATACCGCGAATACCTTACATGGTTGAAGTATGTATTCCCACCAAGTGACCCTAGCTTTAAGGAGATCTATAACGGTGCTTTACCGGATACCTTATTATGGGACAACAAATTATCTAGAAACGATTATAATGAAACCTATCTACGTTCTCCGGAATTCGATTATTATCCGGTAGTAGGAGTTTCTTGGACACAGGCAAACAGATACTGTGAATGGCTGACAGACAGAGCGAACGAAAAAGCTTTGATGCAGGCAGGTATTATTGCTAAAGATATGTATATCAACGAATCCAATAACCAGGGAGGAACAGCATTTAACATGGATAAATTCAAAGCGAATGATCCGGAAATGCAAGGATATATCAACGAAAAAAGAATGCAGCAAAAATCTGGTATGAAAACTACCAACCAAAGATTATTGTCGGCAAACAGAGCTCCTAATGGTGCAATGGTTCAAAAATTCAGACTTCCTACAGAAGTTGAATGGGAATATGCAGCTTTAGGAATGGCAAAAAACAGAGAATATAACCAATACCTTGGTAAAAAACCAGAAATCGAAAGATTAAGAGGTACCAAAGGAAGAGAAAGAGGTATGTTCCTTGAGAACTTTAAAATGGGTAAAGGAGATTACTCTGGTATCGCTGGATGGAAAAACGATGGGTCTGCACAGACTTCAGACGTAAGACAATATCCGTCTAACGACCTTGGAATCTATGGAATGTATGGTAACGTTGCAGAATGGACTGCCGATGTTTACAGACCGATCATTGATGAAGATTACAACGACTTCAATTACTACAGAGGAAATATGCCTCAGGCTATCGTAAAAAATGGAGACGGAACTTACAAAATGGTTGATGAAGGTACCATTAAGTATGATACTTTAGCGGATGGTAGATTAGTCTACAAAGGTCTTCCGGGACAATTCGAAAGAGAAACGATTGCTGACTACAGAAACTATAGAGATGGTGACAGACAATCTTCTTTAGAGTATTACAGAGCTTCAGATTCTGCTTCAGGATTTAATATGTACAATGCTCCTAAAAAAAGCTTTGTTGTAGATGCTAGCGGTAGAGTTAAGATGCAGAAAGATACCAAAGACAGAACATCCGGAATTTCTAACGATGTTAGAGTTGTAAAAGGAGGTTCTTGGCAAGATACTGCGTACTGGCTGGACCCGGGACAAAGAAGATATAAAAATCAGGGCAGGGCTTATGGTTGGATTGGTTTCCGTGTTGCACAGGATGCCAGAACTAATGATAAGAACAGAACTAGAAGATAATATTTATCAAAAAATACTTTTAAAAAACCTTCCGGATTTTCGGAAGGTTTTTTATTTTTGAACCATGAAATTGCTTGACTGAAAAATTCTGAAATACTAATGCAGATTTAGCGATTTCTATTTGAAAATATATATAGTTCCACATGAATATAGAACAGTTTTATCCTTTGCTTTTACAAGCCGGTAAAGTAACGATTGATAGCCGAAAAATAGACAGAAATGACATTTTTTTCGCATTTTCCGGTGATAATTTTAATGCAGCAACCCTGGCGGAAAAAGCCATTGATGACGGAGCCTTAGCTGCCATTGTTGAACAGCCTGAGTTTGAAAATAAGGATAGAAATATCTTCTATGTTCCGTCTACACTCGAATTCCTGCAGCAATTGGCCATCTACCACAGAAGTAAACTGAATATTCCCTTTATAGGCCTTACAGGCAGTAATGGGAAAACAACCACTAAAGAGCTGATCCATGCCGTGTTGTCTGAGAGGTTTAATGTTCAGTATACGTATGGAAACCTCAATAATCATATCGGAGTTCCACTGACGATTCTTTCCATTAAGCCGGAGCATGAAATGGCTGTGATTGAAATGGGGGCTAATCATCAGAAGGAAATAGAATTCCTTTGTACCATTTCACAGCCGGATTTCGGATATATTACCAATTTTGGAAAAGCACACCTGGAAGGTTTCGGCGGTTTTGAAGGTGTAATTAAAGGGAAGTCTGAGCTTTATGATTATCTTAAAGAAAATCATCAGACAATTATCATTAACGAAAATGACCCTGTTCAGGTTGAAAAAACAGAAAACTATTCACCTAAGATCACTTTTGGAAAAGCAGGGTCAGATTATGATTTTAAACCGTGTACAGAAGATCATTTTGTAGGACTGATTTATCAGGGAGAAAAAACCGTATCTAAACTGACCGGAGAGTATAACTTTACCAACCTTTGCGCTGCAGCAAGTCTTGGCCTTCATTTTGGAATCAGCTTTGAAAAAATAAAGCATGCAGTAGAACAGTATACCCCAACCAATATGCGTTCGCAGGTGGTGAAAAAAGAGAACAGAACATTAGTGTTGGATACTTACAATGCCAACCCAAGTTCAATGACTGCATCATTAAATAACTTTATCACGTTTGAGGGCCGTAAAACCATTATCATCGGTGATATGCTGGAATTGGGCACAGAGAGTGAAAAAGAGCATCAGAATATCTTGGAATTGGCCAGAACTCTTGGTTTTGATACCATCATTACAGTAGGGAAACACTTTAAAGGAGTGAATTCATCAGACCTGGCTTTTGAAAATACTGCTGAACTGACAGCATATTTACAGCAAAATAAAATTCAGTCAGAAAATATACTGTTGAAAGGATCAAGAGGAATAGCACTGGAAAAGGTAATTGATTTTATTTAGCCTTTAAAGCCCAGAATTCCTTTACAATAAGTTTAATATTTTTGAATGTGCTTGGGAAAACTTCATCTTTTGTTTGTTTTACTTCTACCAAAACACAAAAATAAAAAGTATTCTCATTTTGTACAAGTTGGCGTTTATTCTGTTTTGTAAAGGCAATACTATGTTCCTTCAAGATAATAAATATTTATTGGATTTTTTTTTGCAAATTTGTAAAAAAGACGTCATGCAAAAAGAAAAATTACGTACACTGAGAAAGAAGAAGGGATTTACTCAGCAGCAAATTGCCAATATTATTGCAACTGATGTATCTAACTATAGCAGAAAAGAAACTGGTGATGTAAGAATTTATAAAGAGGAATGGGAAAAAATTGCCCGTTTTCTGGAAGTTCCTGTGGACGAAATTTATGAAGAGGAAGAGGTAAGGGTTATTGTAGAAAACCCTGTTTTTAATGACAGTCCTGGTTCTTCGGCGGGGGGTAATGTCACTAATTTTACTAATAAAGAAAACACCTCAATCATTAAAAATCTTCAGGATTATATATCCCTATTAAAAGAAGAAAATCAGAGGTTGAAGGAAAGATTGAATAAATATGAAAAATAAAAACTCCGTCTCATTTTTTGAGACGGAGTTTTTTTAGATATGCATTATCGGTCAAGACCTAAGGCATTTTAATAATCATACTTATCTGAAAAGTAATAGTTTACGATATAGATTAACGCTCCCACAAATAGTGAGCCAGTCGATATATTCTTTAAAAATGTGAGAATTGAGCACCAATTCGATTTTGCTTTATTGATGCCAAACATGTCATCGCCCACAATAACTTTATTTCCACAGTTAGAACTTTCTAACAGAAAATAAGAGACTACTAAAGTTATTACAGATACTAGGAATATCCAATAAATTAATTTATTTACTTCTTTCATATACTCTATTTGGAATTTTTTTTAGGTCTTTACCCTGGCTTTTCATTAATAAAATGTATTGTTGATAGGATTTTTTAGCCTCATTTTTATTACCCAATTCCCATTGTAAATCAGCCAAATTAAACCATGCCACAACCCTATTCGGGTCTTTTTTTAAAATTTCTTTGATTAATAATATTGATTCATTATATGCACCTTTTTCATACAAGTAATAAGCAATATTATTATATTGCAGTATATTACTATTATTTATTGGGAATTTAAGTAATAACTCTTGATACCTTTCAATGCCCGTATAGTTAACTGAATTCTTTATATTTTCTTCAAATTGTCCTAAAGTATCCTCAAACTTATACCTTGATTTACATACCTTATTTCTTACGGTTTCATCAGGCATTGGATGTAATTTTTCTCTTATTTTTTTATCATCTAAAGCGATATTTTGTTTTACATCACAATAGTATTCTTTATTTACATCTGAACGCCAATCTGAAGTTATATAAACGGACCTAGTTAATTTCCATTTGTTGCCTTCATAGGCAACATAATTTATTCGTTGAGCCCCGCCTGAACCATCAAAATATGTAGTAATATAAAAAACTTCGTTTGTTGAATTATTAGTAAGAGGCTTTATATCATCAATCACAAACCCGCCATCTTCCGAAAAATTATAGGTTTTTAAAGCAAATTGATATTTTGACTTTTCATTCCCTAAAAAAAATATTAAATCATCACCCATATTTTTTTTACTAGAAACAACTTTATCTTTGAAACCATCCTTATTGATATCAATATCTCTAGTAAAATAATCGTCATTTTTCTCATAGTAAGAAAAGTCTCTATTTTCTTTCCCTTCTCCATTTAAAGACATATAGTAGTCTACTAACGAATATACTTTTGGCTTACTGCCTTCATTATAATTTATAATTAGCCATTTATCACTATATGCATTCTTTTTAAAAACATAATCTTCTCTGCTAAAATTAATATTTTTATAACGAATTTTATTTAATTTTTGAGGGGAAATATCTCTAATTTGAGAGACATAATAATTAGCATCATCTGCAATAGTATAAAAATTATCTTCCCCATGTTTTTCTTTTAGTTCCTTTATTTCTATATCATCAGGAGTTAATAAGAAAATTACAGAACTATTCACTATTGTATCTTTTTTTTCTTGAGAATTGATGTTTTGAGAATCATTCTTTTCATTTTTTTTACAAGAAAACAAACATGATACAATTAGGAAATGAAGGATTATTATATTTTTCATTTTTGTTTTATTTGAATATGATAACATCTGTTTTCATTAAGTATGGCATCTAATTCAGGACGTTTTTCCATCTCATTCCAAAATTTAGTTTTGTTGGAAAGATTATCATAAGACACATCGAAGGTATTTAAAACCTCTGGATTGGCCAAATGTTTTGACACAGTTGAAGGACCTAATTCATTAATCTTATTTTCCATTAACTTAACAACTTCACTTTTAGGCTTTTTAATATTAGCTTCATAAACGGCTATAACTTTTTTTCCTGGAGCTTTGTATATTCTTTTTTGTTCGTTTACATCAGTCTTACAATTATCGTACATAATTCTAGCTTGATCATAAGAGCTTCTTGCAGTACTGGTTATATATATATCATAGTTTCCTGATACTTTTCCAACTTCTTTTAATATTTTTTTTGTTTTGTCTGATAGAGCATTTTCTTTAGCAGTTTGACCAACAAAATGCAATGTGACTTCATTGTCATCCTCTTTCTCTTTTTTTACTACGGCAATTTGTTTTTTATTAATACATTCTTGTGGATAGTTAAATATACTTTTTAATGTTATAACATAGTTTCTTCTTTCTACCAATCCATTTTCTCCTCCATTAACCAAATAACTTATTAAATCAACTTTATCATCATCCGCTATTAAACCTAAATCTACAGTTCCATACTTAATTGTTTTTTCGCCATGTTTATAACTAATAGTTTTCTTTGGGTAATCTGGTTTATGAATTTTCACGTATGTTGGAGGATTTGGAGGTCCTGTCCACCTCTTTCCTACACTAAGAACTTTGCCTTGTTTCCAAAACCATCCGGCTGAGTCACAAGCATAGGAAAAATTATTTGCAATACTATCATAATCTTTAACACAATCAATTTTACTATAGTCTTTATATACTATGTAATTGCTTTCCCAAGTTAATTGCATTAATCCTCTACCAAAATAAGGTTTATATTTTTTATTTGTATCATATTCCAAAGTAGTTTTTAGACGATCTGTTTCGTGATAAATCTGAGCCAGAAAATGTAACTTTCTTATACAAGTATTTATTTCATAAGTATTAAAAACTTTATTAAGTTCAATTCTTAATTTTTCAATTGTTTTATCCCCTTGTTTTAATTTGCAGTTACTTGCACCAAATAATGTATAACCGATATTTTTTTTAACCATTGGTTCACTATCTCTTAGTCCATGAATTATTTTTTCAAATTCATCAGGTGTAAAATCTCTATTACAGAAACACTTTCCTTCTTTTTTTGTTTTTTCCTGCTTAGGTTCCTTAATAATCGCAGGAGAATCATTTGGATCTACTTTTACTGGTTCAGCGCTTGGACTTATCGGGATAACCTGAGAGGTGACAGAAGTATTGAGATGTTCAACCTCTATAAAATACTCCCGCTCATTTCCCTCTCCAAAATCATTACTCTTGTTATACATATCTTTTGTAAGAGTAACATTATTAATAAAATTAGAGGTATCATGAATCAATGTTACAGATACTTCATATATAAGATCGTTGCTGTATCGAGAGAAGTCTTCTTCCCAAATTCTTATTTTTACATTTTTACCTCTCATACCCTGAGAAGTTATTTTAATAGATACTGTATCTCCTGTTTTGGCATTCTTAAGCGTTTTTCCTGTAGCATCTGTAAACTCCGCATTTAATATTTTTCCTTCAGGATCTGCCTGTTTCTTTGCCGCAGGAGTCTGGGGATATTTTGCTGTTTCCTCTTTGGGTTTCGGCTTATTGGGTTTTGGTTTATTATGCTCAGGAGCAACCGGAGGCTTCCTGTGCGGTGGAGTATTGTCCACCGGTTCAGCTTTCTTAGGCGGTGGCGGAATATGAGCTGGGTTGGCAACATTTACATTAGGGCTGGCCTTTAAAATATGTTTGGCAACTACTTCTGCAGTTACATAATATTCATGGGTTTTTCCTTCGCTTTTATCTCCTTTTGCTACTCCGGCATTGGCAATTTGAACGGCCATCGTGTAGACAGGCAGTCTGAAATAAACTTTAGCAACCCCCTCATGATTCACCTCCCCAATGAGTGGTACCTGGTTAATCTTATTCATCATATTTACAATAGGATCGTGTCCTTTTCCTATGGCATCATCCTCCCAAAGGGTAAAGGCCACTTTATAACCAAACATTCCAACACAATGAGCTT
The DNA here is from genome assembly GCF_037572595.1 of Chryseobacterium sp. MYb328. Taxonomy (NCBI): domain Bacteria; kingdom Pseudomonadati; phylum Bacteroidota; class Flavobacteriia; order Flavobacteriales; family Weeksellaceae; genus Chryseobacterium; species Chryseobacterium sp. MYb328. Next base: position 23,729 of record NZ_JBBGZQ010000027.1, read on the forward strand.
TAGCTATTATAGTGTCAGTATAATGTAACAGCTTTCCTTTTGGTAATTTTTCAGAATTTATGTCTTGTAGCTCAACACTTACTATTTTCGGTTCTTCAGCTTCCTGTGGTTTTATATAAAGTTCTCCTTTATCTTTCCCCCTTACCACTTCAATTCTTAAAGCTTTATATTTAAGACTCTTAGCTGTGAATTTATAGGTTACATTTTCTCCTTCCTTTATATTTCCTTTGGCGATCCGCCATCCGTTTCTGTCTTGTACATAGATATCCCATTTTACTTTAGGAGGTGGGAAAGAAAAAGAATTGGATGTCATTACATTATCAAATACCGAAAGTGAATAAGCCTCCATATTTCCAACAATAGGTTTTGTATTCCCTCTAATAGTTAATTTTGCCATATTGGTTAGTTTTAGATAGAATTTTATTCATAAATCTGGTCAGTCCCTTCCAGCTCACTTTGAGACTCCTCAAAATTCATAAATGGGTTAATCATGTTATAGGTCTTGGAATCAGCAGTTGTTATACTTTGCTTATTCATGGTTGATGTTTGTCCATGTTCTTTTACTGTGATTTTCCCCCCAACACTGCACATCAATTCAGAAATTTCAGAAAGGCAGCTTTTATTCATGATCTTTGTTTTTTCATACGTTTTCTGCCATTTTCCGGCTGGAGCAAATGCACAGGGTAAATATCCCCCGGACGTTGGTTTCAATTTACATTGTCCAAAACTTGGCCCGGGAGGATTGAATTGTAGATCGTCTTCTGTTACGGCTAAGTAATCTTCCGTTGTATTTTTATTATTCCAATAGTGCTTTTGATGGGATGTTACTTTAAATTGTGGGAACTGATTGCCTTGATTGCATTGAGCTTTGCCTTTTTGAATGACAAAGTGCTTGCCACTATGTTCTGATGAATTTTCTGACATATCTTTGTGATTGATGGTTCTAAAAATAATTATTACCCTACTAGCTTTTCCAAGTCAAAAGTCATTGTCTTCTCGTAATCGGCAATCTGTATATCAAATCTGGCTTTTATCCTTTGAATAGAGAAGTCCATAAAATCCAACGTGTATGTAGCTGAATGATTAGCTTTTAATGATTTTGAATGGGGCATTATTTGCTTGTCATACTCCAAGTCTGTATAATACAATTCAGCAGCAGTTCGGTGATCTATGGATTTCCCTGTTTGTACTAACTCTACTAAATTGGAGTCGTTTTGTGGTAAGATTTGATGAACCATTTCCAGTCTAATAGGAGAAGCCGGAGCTAACCACGAAAATTCATCATGATATGGAGTCGTAGTATCTTTTGAATGATAATTTGCTTTATAAAATTGATTGAAAATGAATTGAAAGGGTAATATTTCTTTGAGACTATTATAGATCATCTGTGGATCAGTCATTTTGTGTTTCATTTGGTCAATATGAGAAACAGCATAAGATCCAGCATAATATTGCTTTAATGTTTCAAGGTCGTTAATTATATCTTGAATCTCTTTAATAGGATTTGCTGCAATAAAATTTCCGGATTTGTCTATAATCAATGTTATAGGATAAATTATTTTAACAAAATCGGATGCCAGATTATTTATTTTCTCCTCAGGCTTCTCTTCATTTTTTTTGAAATTGTTCATGGTGAATTCTACATAATGTCCTTTTTCTTCCTCCTTTATATATTTAAAGTGTAGCGTGTATGAATCTTCACTTTTTTTAATCCCTTCATCACTTTCAGACTGTTTCACTTCATAGTCCCCGTCTATTAATTCTATATTGAAAGAGATTTTTCCCATTGGAAGTAGATAACATAAGCTTTCCCCTGATTTTCGTATTTGCTCATTGAGTTTTAATATTTCGTCTGAGTTGGGTATATGCAGTTTCTGCAAAAATCTTAGAGTTCCATCTTCAGGAATAAGGTCTAAGTAGCTGCATCTTGAATTGTGATACTCACGAAGATATTTAGGATTTTCAAGGGTCAAATCCCATGAAATACTTTCCAGTGTTTCTCCTTGTTTTACAAAGTAGATGTCCTGTTTCAAAGAGGAGGTAATTCCCCTGGGAGAATTCCCCGAATTTGGGATATTTTTTTTCATAATATAGGGTGTGTTTTTTGTAATAATTCCTGAAAGTTAGAAATATTATTTTATTTAAATTCCATTCTTTTCATAAATTTAAAAAAGTGTCGTAATTCTACGACTCCTGATTAGAAAAGGTTTTAAAGTTAAAAAAAGTCTTTTTATATCCCATTGTAATGAATTGTATTTTTTTTGCATATTTGCAAAAAGACTTTGATGCAAAAAGATAAATTACGTACAATAAGAAAGCAAAAAAATTATACACAACAACAGGTGGCCGATGCTCTTACAACCGATGTTTCTAATTATAGCAGAAAAGAAAGTGGGGATGTGAAGATCTCTGAGGAAGAATGGAACAAACTTTCCAAATTTCTAGACGTACCTTTAGAAGATATTTATGAGGAGGAAGCATCTAAAAAAATCACAAATGAAGAATCTCAAAGAGCTCCTTCTGTCACACCTGAAGACGATCTAAATGTTGAACTTATTAGAAACTTACTGGATTATATTGCGTTATTAAAAGAGGAAAATGCAAGATTAAAGGAAGGATCTGAAAACTAAATCAAAGAAGATTGTATGACTATGTTTATTAAAATAGACTTAATAATGGGTATTACTACATGGCAGAGTTTAGATTCATATAGTTTATATTTATTTAGCCTTTAAAGCCCAGAATTCCTTTACAATAAGTTTAATATTTTTGAATGTGCTTGGGAAAACTTCATCTTCAATCTGAGGAGTGTTTTTCCAGGCAACTTCAGTAATTCCTTCTTCGATCTGTGGCTTTGAAGTATCTTCACCATTGAAGTTCATTTCAAACCAATGAGTACATTTCAGGATTTTCTCACCGTTTCTTTCAATATAGATGTGATAAGTAGTATTGATAAACTGTACAAGTTCCACATCCTTTAAACCGGTTTCTTCTTCAATTTCCCTTACTGCAGATTCTTCCCTGGATTCTCCCTTTTCCATCTTTCCTTTTGGAAGATCCCATTTGCCTAGCCTTCTGATGAAAAGCATTTCACCTTCAGGCTTGATAACCAGTCCTCCGGCCGCTTCTATAATTCTGAACAGTTTTTGGAACTCCTGCCAGATCTCATCAATATTCTCACCATAAACATTAAGTTCGTTTACAGAAGTGTTTTCTAAAAGATCCAATGCGATCTCTAAAGTCGTGAAACTTTCATACCCAAGTTTTTTTTCAAGTTCTTCGGGATGCTTAGATATCAATAATTTTTTTTCGTTCACAAAAACTTTATACATCTCAGATAGTTATAGTTAGTATTGATCCTTAGGGAGTAATGGTTTTAATATACGATAAAACAGATGGTTTTTACCGTGCTTTATACCACAATTTATACGCAAATATATCAAAATATAGCAACAAAATATACCTCTTTAAGTGCTTTATTTTTCTTAATGAGAACAATTGTTTGGTTTTTTATTATAATATTCTTTCTTGAATTGTATTATTTTGAAGAAGCTTTTTTTAATAGATTTAAGATTTGAACAATTATGGAAAAATTACACAGACAAAGGTATTTTTCCTGGTGATAGTTCAAAGTATGAAAATCAATGCGCAATCCGGATGAAGGTAGCATTTCAATAGGGATGATGATTAGTTTTTAGCTACAATATGCTCCTTTCGTAATTAATTTCTTTTAGGAAGCATACTTCCGTCTTTAAAAGTATGCTTTGGATAACGTCTTTGTCTATTTTTTTTATAATTTTGTTGTTATCATAAATGTAAAGAAGCTTATCTTTATAAGAATTTAAATACAGAATAAAAAAATGAATTTAGAAGGACGAAAAATTATTGTCAATAAATCATCTAAGGAGTTAAGTGAATTACTGAAAACTCCTGAAAATTACAAAGATTTCATGCCGGATGGTCTTCAGAAATTTGAAACAAGAGATAATGGTTTTAAATTCGGATTACAGGGAATGCCGGAAATCGCATTAAAGATAGATGAGGTAACCGATCAGAAAGCTATATTGAAATCTGCAAGTTCAAGCCTGGATTTCTCTTTAACAGCTACTTTAAATCCTATCAATGAAAACCAGACAGAAGTTCAGATGTTGTTTGAAGGGAAGTTCAATCCGTTCATCAAAATGATGGTAGAAAAGCCATTACAGAACTTTATCAATACATTGACAGATAAGATCGAAGCTTATAAATAATAAAAAAAACCTTCAGAAATGAAGGTTTTTTTATGACTAGAGGTTCTTTTTTCTTTTGTTGATTTATTTTGATACAGTTGTTTCTTTATTTCTGGAATTAGCTTGTAATGAATCATTTGTTGGGCAGACAACCCACAGAATTGTTTGCAGATTTTATTAAGAAATCCAGAGCTGGTACTAAGTATTTTTGAATAAGCTTCAACACTTCGGCCGTTCACAAATTTCTTTTCCAATAAAGATCTGAACCGATAAAACCTGATTGTATAGGTATCTCTCTGCACATTGTAAATACTTACATACTATCGGTTGAGAATTACAAGTAATTGTTATAGATGTGATCTGATCAAATGATTGCTGTCATTTTGAAGCTGTTTAAACGATTATTCCAGAGCAGTGGTCAGCAATACTTCCTGTAGCAGAAGAAAGAACATTAATTTCATTATTCATTTTTAAAACTCCCATAAAGGCAAAGATCAGAGCTTCCTTATATTCGATGATTTCCTTTTCAGGGATAATGATCTCAGCTTCTGTTTTAGCTTTTATTTTCTCGATTAAAAATGTGTTATATGCACCTCCTCCGCTTACCAATATATTTTGAATATTATATTTATTGATGACCGCAGAGATTTGTTGTGCAATATGTTCTGTAAATGTAGCCAGGGCATCCAGGGTAGGTATGCCGTTGAGCTTTGGAAATATATGTTGGTTGCACCATTCTATGCCCAGCGATTTAGGATGAGGACGCTGATAGAAATCTAAAGAATTAAGTTGGGTCAGTAAAGCCTCATCAATCTCTCCTTTTTTTGCCAGATCACCATTTTCGTCAAAGTTTTCATTCAGTTGTTGAGCCAAATGATTCAGGACGATATTGACCGGGGATATATCAAAAGCAATTCTTTTCTCCTCTGATTTTAGAGAAATATTTGAAAAACCACCCAAATTAAGACAGGCATCATATTGTGAAAAAAGAAGTTCATCACCTATAGGAACCAAAGGCGCTCCGTTTCCTTGCATCAGGACATCCTGGCTCCTGAAATCATAGACTACCGGCACACTGGTTTCCATTTTAACGGCTCTGCCGTCTCCAATCTGAAGTGTAAATTTTCTCTGAGGCTGATGAAAAACTGTATGGCCGTGAGACGCAATCAGATCAATGTTTTCAAGCTGATGTTTTTCAATAAATGTCTTTGCTTTTTGGCCTAAATAAAAACCATAGTCAGAATGCAGTTCCAAAAGGTCTGCTGCCTGAAGATGGATAGAATTTCTGAGTTTTTTTTCCCAATCGGCAGGATAGGGAAGGGTTTCTGCTTCCAGGATCTGGAAATGCCATTTGTCCTTCTTTTCAAATTCAGCAAGACAGATATCCAATCCGTCTAAACTAGTTCCGGACATAAGTCCAATGGCAAGAGTTTTCATAGGGAAGACGCTATTTTTTATTTTCGGAAAGTCTTTTTGAGCTAAAGTCTCCGGAATTGTTATAAAAAGTATATTCAGAAAAGTCGTCCTTGGCAGTCATCCCATTAGCACCCACAAGGGTTGAGCCATCTTCCATAGTTACATACACAGTATCTTTGGTATAGATACGTTTTTTTCTCTGATCCCAATAAACGCTCTGCATGGCAAATTTTTGACCTTCATTGGTGGTGATTCTTACATTGCCTTTAGCTTCGTAAAATTGTTTATAATCAAAAAACTTGGCATATTTGGCTTTGATGGTTCCCGGGAGCTTTGGTTTTTTCTTATCGAAAAATTCAATATCAATTCCTTTTCTGGCCACAGTATAAGGACTGTCGATCAGCTCATATTTTTCAATGATAGCAGCTTTGGCTTTCAGAATTACAAACCCTGAATCACGCTGTATGATATTGGCATTATTAATGATCTGTGAGGGAAAGTTCTTGCTGTTGTTACCATTTTTTTTGGTAAGATCCTCCTCACAGGATGTCAATATAAAAAATATAGCACAACTAAAAAGGCATGCTATATTTTTATATACTATTTTTTTTGAAAAATTCATTCTAGTTATAAAGAGACTTTCTGAACCATTTATCAGCAAAATTAAAGCCGATTTTCAGGTTGATAAAGTTCTGGTTGATAAGGTTGTTCTTAAGAGTACCTCTTTTCCCCAGTTCTACTCCAATTTCAAGACCACTCATTCTTGTGATACTGCTGTTTTTGAATGGAAGCATTACACCGGCAGAAATACCGAACTTGTTAATACTGTTACCTTCCAGTTTAAGGTTTCCTCTTTCATAGAAAGCTCCATATCTGTAGACTACTCTTGAGAAGTAATTTCTGAAGTTATTGTAATTGGGTAGATACCATCCTCCGGCAGAAATTCTGTAAGTATCCTGCAGGCTGTAAGAGGTTCCGAAATAAGAAATATCTTCTCCTTTTTTATAATCAATCTGCCCGGAAAGGAACCAATGGTTATCGCTTCCATATCCAACCCCTACGGATGCCTGTAATGGAATAAGGTTTTTAGATTTTGTTTCCTTATGATCAATAAAAATTTCATCTCCTTTAGTACCTGCTGCATCAATGTATCTGTAAGTACTGTTGTTATATTCAGTTACCATGTTACTGGTATTCCCGAATGTAGCCGTTGCTCCGATGGTTAATTTTTTATCAGTACGGGTATTTAGCTTCTGGTAGCTGGTACCTAAAGTAAAGTTGAAATTCCTGATTCTGTTTTTCGTTTCATACCCATTGATATATTCCGAATTGTTGGCACTAAGCTCAGTAAGATCATAAAGGTCTCCGAAATATAAATTGGCTCTTGCTCCCACAGAGAATTCCTGGTTGACTTTATAAGATACGGCCACTGCGGCAGTGCTTACACTTCCACTCCCTTTAAATTGGTTTCGGTAAGTAATACTATTGGTAATGTCCCCTTCTGTTTTGGTTACTACCTCGTCATTCAGAATATCATAGCTTTTTGAGCTGTATGGCTGATAGGAAAGTCCCATTTTAACTTTTGAGGAAATAGGGAATGCCAATGATATATTAGAAAGATACGTAGAATGCTTTGTAGATTTCATATCGTTAAAATTCGATTTGAAATAGTTATTTTCGTTGGTAGCTTCCAGTCTGATACTTGTAAGTTCGAAATTCGCGTTGTTTGCAGGGTTTGCAAAGTTGAAACTACTCGTAAAATCACTTATAAAAGCGGTTGAGATACCTCCCATGGAAGCAGTTTCGATCGTATTATCATATTTTACATCTCCAATTCCGTATTTTGCATAGGGCGAGTTACTTAGACTCTGTGCATTTAGAAAATATCCAACTGATATGAATGATACTACAAAGATTTTTTTCATTCTTTATTTTTAAAACAATGCGCAAATATCTTAAATATTAATGAATTGTAAAAATTATATGTGGTTAAAGTTTGTTAAGGGCTGGTATCATGGGGAATTTTTAATCTTTACAGATTATTAATATCAATTGTGAAAGGCAAGTTTGCTTCATTTGTCAACTTGTATGTTGTTGATTAATAATTCACTATTGAAACTGACGTGAATGATGAACAAAGAATCAGTTTTGCATGTAAATTTCTTTTCCCATATATTCATTATTGTCTTCGGGAAACAAAAATTGACCATTCACAGTACTTAAAAGAATAGATAATAATGAATCTGCTTCACTCATAAATTTCTTTACCCCAAATTTATTCCCGATTTCTTATCTTTGAAACATGAATTGGGAGAATATCGCCGGACAGGAAAATCTGAAAAAACTTCTTAGAGAAAGCATTACCGAAAATAGAGTAAGCCATGCCCAGCTTTTCGTAGGAAAGGAAGGATATGGAACTTTACCTATGGTATTGGCTTATGCAAAGGAGATTTTAAGTCAGGAGAACGAGCATGCAGCTTCAAAGGTAGAACATCTTAATCACCTTGATCTGCACTTCAGTTTCCCTGTTTTTACAGATAATAAAAACTCTTTAAGTAAAAATAAATTTGAAGAATTCAGGGAAATGATTCTGGCTTCTCCGTATGCAAGCTACGATGACTGGACTGCTTTTTTGGAATCAGAAAATAAACAGCTTTTCATTTCCGCAGATGAAATTGATGACCAAAATCAGAAATTTGCTTTAAAAAGCTTTGAAGGGGGAACTAAAATCCTGATTGTCTGGAGAGCTGATAAAATGAACATAGCAGCATCCAACAAGTTTCTGAAGTTTCTTGAAGAACCGCCGGCAAAAACCATAATTCTTCTTACTGCAGAGAGTACGAATGATATTCTTCCTACCATACTTTCCCGTACTCAGGTCGTAGAAGTTCCAAGAATTCATGATGAAGATCTTGGAATCTATTTAAAAAAGAAATTCTCTGTTTCTGAAGAAAAATCAAGAGAAATTATTCATGAGGCGCAGGGAAACCTTAATGATGCTATAAAACTTCTTAATTCAGGCGACAAAAGTAATGAATTTGAAAAGCTCTTTGTACAATGGGTTCGTGATGCCTTTATGGTGAAGAAAAAACCGGAGTACCTCAGAAGTATTATTATCTGGGCAAGGGAAATAGCAGGCTGGAATAGGGAAAAGCAGAAGAATTTTTTAAATTACTGTTCTGAAATTTTCAGATTGGCGCTTCTTCAGAATTATCAGTCGGAGAATCTGGTCTATAAAAAGATTGATGCTAATGGATTTAACTGGGCAGGTTTTTCAAAATTTATCAGTGGTGCCAATATTGAAAACATTCTGGAGGAGATCAATACTGCAGATCTGCATCTTACAAGGAACGGAAATCCTAAAATTGTCTGGACCGATCTTGGGATAAAATTATCGAGATATATTCATAAAAGTACATAAAATAAAACTCCGGAAATTTTCCGGAGTTTGTTTTTTAAGCAGTAGTGCAATTTAAGCTGCTTTCTTTTCTTTTGACCCCTTTTTTGAAGCGTTATCAGCTGTTTTTGCTTTTGCATCACAACCTTTATGGTGAGCATCCGAACATGCTTTTTTATCCTTTACAGAACATTCTTTTTTATCTTTTCCGGCACAGCAGCCTCCTTCTTTAGGTTTTTCCTGAGCATAGCTGAATGCAAATAAACCGATAGCAAGAATTGAGATTATTTTTTTCATGATTTTAAAATTTTTTAAGTGGCTAAATGTAATACTTTTTTGTTTACTCTATAAATTTTTTAATGAAGCTTGGAATTCCTGAAGTTCTTTCTCCATGAAATCCGGATCGTTGAGCTGCTTTCGCATTGATTTAATATTACCAATGGTACTTTCAAGAGCTGTTCTGAACCAGGGGAATTCCTGGCTTAAAGAAGTAAGCTTTGCCAGAGCTCTCAAAGACTGATCAGTTTGAGCTAATTGTACCGCATGTTCATATCTGAAGACAGGGCAATAATAATATTCTTCTGCGACATAGTCCCATGTCTCATTATCTGCCTCAGTGTTTATAAGATACAGCATTGCGAAAATAGAAGAGTCTGTATAGCCTTCTGAGAATTTGAAACATTTGAAGACAGATTCCGTATCACTCTGTTGTATTTTTTTATCCAGCACTTCATGAAACAACGCATGAGAACTTTCTTTTTCAGAGTGATTTCCTATGATATGAAGTACTGTGGCATATTCTACTTTTACAGCATCATCTTCCGGATAGTTTTGATAAGCTGTTTCAATATATTCCTTTGCTGCATGATTATTCAGTAATACACGATGAAGTTTTGAAAGCGAAACAAGCTCTTCGCCTGTCAACTGTCTTTTATCTGACATACTTTCTTCAAAATACTGAAGTGCCTTTTTTGAATAACGATCTTTTACAAACCTTTCAATCACTTGCCACTGCTCAAGTTTTTCAAATTGAGACTGATCCCAGAATTGGTAAAATAATGATATACGGTCCCATTTTGACTGAATGCCTGCCCATTCCTTGAAAAGAGTTCCATAGGCTTGATGGGGAGAAATGCTATTACCTCTGTCATCATCGAGAGGAAAACTGACATCAAGATTTGGATTACAATGATATCTTCTGAAAGCTTCTATGATTTCAAGATCGAAACGATTTCCTTCTTCATTTAGCGGAAAAGTGGTTTCTTCTAATTCTACTGGTATTTCTTCAATAGATTTGGTATTCGTCTCTTCGGTTAATGGAATAGTTATTTCTTCTAATGGAACAGATATCTCTTCGGTGAGTGGAGTGGTGATCACCTCATGCGTAAAGTCATTCTTAAAAGTTCCTTCATCTGTCTGTTGTTTTTTCTCTCTCTTAAATATCTTAAAAAAGAAATCGAATAAGCCCATAGAGTTTGTTTTTTGTAAATATAAATTAAATCTATATTAAAAAATCAATCAATCGTTTGATTTATTTCAAAACTTGTGTAAATTTGCACCCTGAAAAATGAACACTAACATGGTTTCAAAAGAAGAAAATATATTATTCGCAGCAGAAAAGCTCTTTGCAGAGAAGGGTTTTGAAGGAACTTCAACCCGGGAAATTGCAAAAGCGGCTAATGTAAATATCTCTATGATTTCGTATTATTTTGGTTCTAAGGAAAAGCTTTATGAGAAACTGGTGGAGTATAGAATGAAGGAAGGACAGTTTTTTTCAAATGAAATCCTGGAACGGACTGATATCAATGAGTGGGAGAAAATTGTAAAAATAATAGATCAGTTCTCTAACAGAATCAAAAATCACAAATGTTTTTACAGGATTATGCAGAGAGAACAGTTACACGCCGAAAACCCTCAGATTTTAGAATTTTTAAAGGAAACAAAAATAGGATTCATTTCCATGTATTCTCAATTGTTAGAGCGAGGTTTGAAAAAAGGAATTTTCACAAAGAATCCTCCTATTTACCTTCTTCATTCAACGGTAAGTGGGACCTTATTCTATGCCCTTAATGCCAAGCCAATGTATAAGGAATTCCTGAATAATACAGAAGAAGAGAGCGTTTTTGACGAAAAATACTATACAGAACTTAACAAACATATAAAACATTTACTAAAAGACCTTTTAGGTTATGAAGAGAATAAATAACTCAGTGATTGCATTATCACTATTCGTAGGAATAGCAAATGCAAATGCTCAGGAGAAAAAGACCCTTTCTCTTGACGAAGCTGTGCAGCTGGGAATCCAGAACAGCAAGAATCTCAAGATCGACGCAGCCAAGATCGAGGAGGCTACCGCTGATCTTTTGGAAGCTAAAAACAGACAGCTTCCGGAACTGAAGATTTCAGGAAGTTATATGTACCTTCCGATGAAACCGACAGTAGATATGAAACTTGGAGGAGCTTCAGGTGGAGCGGGTGGTCCGGAGATTCATCAGGTATTGTATGGTTCTGCTAATCTTAGTGTTCCTATTTACAGTGGCGGAAGAATCAAATATGGGATTCAGTCAGCAAAATATCTGGTAGAAGCATCAAAGTTAAGCACTGAAAATAATAAGACTGCTATTGCTTATAATGTTGCCCAGGCTTATAATAACCTGTTTAAAGCCAATCAGTCAATCAAAGTTTTTGAAGAAAATCTTGCCGCTTCCCAGAAGAGAGACGAAACTTTCCTTAAAATGGAAAACAACGGATTGATTGCCAGAAACGACAGGTTAAAAGCCAATCTTCAGACTTCTAATATTGAACTTCAGTTGTTGGAAGCTAAAAACAACTACAATATTGCGAACATCAATATGGATCTGTTATTAGGACTTCCTGATAACACAGAACTAGAAGTGGATCAGAATTATATTGAAGAAGGCTCGGAGGTAAAAGCTGTTGACTTTTATGTAAACGAAGCCAGAGAAAACCGTAAGGACCTTCAGGCTTTAGTTCAACAAAGAAAAGCAGCAGAATTGGGAACAAAAGCTGCTAAGGCAGAAAACCTACCTTCATTGGCATTCACCGGCGGTTATGTAGCAGCAGATATTCCTAAGTTTCTGACTGTATATAATGCATTAAATGTAGGAATCGGAATTTCTTACAACTTATCCAATATCTGGAAAGAAAACTCATCATTAAGACAGTCACAAGCAAGAGAAAAGCAATTGGCAGCTACCGACGAATTACTGAATGATAACATTAAGCTTGATGTGAACAGGGAGTATCAGAATACAGACTTTTCTAAAAAGAGAATTTCTGTTTTTGAAAAATCAGCTGAGCAGGCTAATGAAAACTACAGAATTACAAAAAACAAATATGACAACGGTCTTGCAACCATGACAGAATTACTGGATGCAGATGCTGCTCAGATTGCAGCTAACGTTGGCGTAATCAATGCAAAGGCAGACGCCGCTTTAGCTTACAGAAAACTATTGCAAACAACAGGAACTTTAACAATTAAATAATCAGATCGAAACCAAAATGGAAAATAAAAATACACAGGACGTTGAACCTAAAAAGAAAAAAAGTTTAGTTTTTCCTATTATTTTAGCAGCTGTCGTAATCGGAGGAGGAATCTACGGTTACAGAGCATACAGCTACGGACAGTATCATGAAGAAACTGATGATGCTCAGATTACTTCCAATATGGCACCGGTAATTTCCAAAATCTCAGGATATGTAGCTGAGGTAAAAGTAAAAGATAACCAGTTCGTAAAGAAAGGGGACACGCTTGTGATTTTAGATAACAGAGATCAGAAAATGGCTCTTGAACAGTCACAGGCTGCATTAACAACAGCAAAAAGTAATATTTCTACAGCAGAAGCTACTACTACTGCTACTTCTAAGAATATCAACAGCTCTGAAGCCGCTGTAGCAACAGCCAATGCACAGATTGAAGCTGCGAAAGTAAACGTTTGGAAGACATCTCAGGATTTAAAAAGATATGCAAATCTTGTAAAAGATCATTCTATTACAGAACAGCAGTATGAGCAGGCTCTGGCTGCAAAGCAGTCTGCAGATAAACAGCTTCAGGTATTGGTAGAGCAAAGAAATCAGATTGCTCAGCAGACTACTATCGCTTCTTCTCAAACGGCGGCAAGCTCTCAACAGATCAGTGTAGCGAGTTCAGTGGCAAAACAAAGAGAAGTAGATGTAGAAAATGCTAAACTAAACTTATCATACACTGTAATTTTAGCTCCTGAAGACGGATATGTTGGAAAAGTATCTACACAGGCAGGTCAGTATCTTCAGGCAGGAGCCCAGCTATTTGCTTTGGTTAAAAATGACCAGAAATGGGTAGTGGCGAATTTTAAAGAAACGCAGGTAGACAAGATGGTAGAAGGTCAGAAAGTAAAAATTGAGATTGATGCTTTCCCTGATAAGGAATTTGATGGAGTAGTAAGCTCATTCTCTCCGGCTACTGGTGCTACATTCTCTATTCTTCCTCCAGATAACGCGAGTGGAAACTTCGTAAAAGTAGTTCAGAGACTTCCTGTAAAAATCGATTTTACAAATCTTGATAAGAATATTGCAAAAAGATTAAGAACGGGAATGAATGTGAAGGCTGAAGTTTCATTGAAATAATATCTAAAATTGTTAAAAGTCAATTAAGTGAGAGATCAATAGTAAATCATTTTAAAATTTACTATTCACTTACGTAACAAAATTGACCATTGACTTTTTAACATCGAAAAAAACTTATGCAAGATTCATTAGTAGAATATGGAGCCCGAAGAGTGATTATTACCATCACAGCTATTCTTTGTGCTCTGCTTGAAATTGTGGACTCCACGATTGTGAATGTTGCCCTTAATGAAATGAAGGGTAACCTGGGAGCTACACTTTCAGAAGTGGGCTGGGTGATTACGGCCTATGCCATCGGAAATGTAATTATCGTACCGATGACCAGCTGGCTTTCTCAGCAGTTTGGGCGTAGAAATTACTTTGCTGCTTCCATTATCATATTTACCATATTTTCATTCCTCTGCGGAAATGCAACGAATATCTGGGAACTGGTATTTTTCAGACTGATGCAGGGAATTGGTGGAGGAGCCTTATTGGTAACCTCACAGACGATCATTACGGAATCTTATCCGATTGAAAAAAGAAGTATGGCACAGGCCATTTATGGTCTTGGAGTAATTATTGGTCCTACATTGGGCCCGCCTCTTGGAGGGTATATTGTTGATAATTTCAGCTGGCCCTATATTTTCTATATTAATATCCCGATTGGAATTGCGGCAACTTTGATGACGCTGCAGTTTGTGAGAAGTCCGAAATATGCAGAAAAACGTAAAATTTCGGATGTTGACTGGATAGGTATTGCTTTGCTTGCAATAACAGTGGGTTCATTACAATTCATTCTGGAAAGAGGACATGAAGAAGACTGGTTTGCCAGTGGAATGATTGTAGCGTTTACCATAGCAGCTGTTTTAGGATTTATATTATTCCTTTGGCGGGAACTTACCTTTAAGTATCCGATTGTGGAGCTTAGGGTACTTAAAAACAGTAATTTAAGAATTGGAACAATGATGTCATTTGTACTCGGATTTGGGCTTTATGGGTCCACATTCATTGTTCCGCTGTATACTCAGAGTATTTTGGGCTGGACGGCACTTCAGTCAGGGGCATTGATGATTCCGGCTGCACTGACAACGGCCTTTATGATGCCTATCATTGGTAGATTATTGGCAAAAGGAGCCAAACAACAGATCCTGGTTTCATTAGGGCTATTTATCTTCTTTGTCTATAGTTTCTGGGGATACAAAATTCTAACTCCGGATACGAGTAAAGATGCCTTCTTCTGGATGCTGATTGTGAGGGGAGCAGGTTTGGGATTATTGTTTATTCCAATTACATCTCTTTCATTGAGTACTCTGAAGGGGCAGGAAATTGGTCAGGGTGCTGCCTTTACCGGTATGATGAGACAGTTGGGTGGATCCTTTGGTATTGCAGCCATCACTACTTTCATTGCTAATGCAGGCCAGACCTACAGAAATAACCTGATTTCCCATTTAGATGTCAACAGTTTTGATGTTCAGCAAAGACTGGCAGCCTTGAAGGCCAGTTTCATTGCAAAAGGAATGACTCCTGATGCTGCAATGAATGCTGCTTATAAAATGCTTGACCTCTCTGTTACCAAACAGGCAACAGTATTATCTTATATGGATGTATTTCTTTACCTCGGCGTAATATTTTTAATATGTATTCCGTTTATCTTATTTATAAAAGAAAGAAAAAGTAAAGAAAAGATAGATTTAAGTGAAGCCATGCACTAAATTTTAATTAAAACCTTCGGAATTTCCGGAGGTTTTTTTGTTTAAAATGACAGTGGATTAAGGTTGCTCACATTGATTATTCAGACTTCAATAACTTCCATCTTCCAGCCCCCTGCTTCCTTTCCAAATTTATTTATAAAAACAATATCACTTATTGGAGAATTTGTTTATTTTTTTTAGCTTTACAATACCAAATGAAAAAATATGAACAGAGTCCCTCATCCCTATAAAACCTTTTCAAAAGGTCCAGATTGGAGCAAAATAGTACAGTCTTATTTGTGATCCAATACTTAATACATAGTTTTCCATTACTTTCAGGCATCTTTTGTTACTAAAGTAAAGGCTGAAATTCCTATTTCTGAAATTCAACAAAGAAATAGAGCATACATGTTTTATGTATTCATTAATTATTTTAAATCAATACTGTATTTCATGATTTAAAAATATTTTTATCTACTGATGACCAGAACTTTATAAAATTTAAGTATGAATTCAATACAACTGCCGGAAACTTTTATGGCATTATCAGATTTCAGAAAAAATGATGTGTATCTTCCTGAAATGGATCAGGATCAGATCATTTCAGATTTCTTTCCCGCAACATTTACAGAACTTACCCAGCGCCTTTCGGATATTACAGGAGCATTTTATGGTGGATTATTGAAACAGGCAGGTAAGCTTTACGGTGAAGAGGCTGTTAATGAACTTTCTACCGCCTTTATGTATGATCTCGGATCAAAAATGGCTTTGAGAAATCTGGAAACAAAACCAGGTTTGCAGCCAGGCATTGTGGCAATAGCAAAAATATTAATAGGAGCAGTTTTTACATCCAGTCCCGAATATAATTTTGATTTCAAAGAATTAAATGACCACAGAGTTGAACTACTGATTAAAGGAGTAGACCGCTACCACAAAATCACACAAAGTCTCCAGATCGCAGGACTGCTGAAGTGGCCGGTTATAGAACCTTTTATACAGGGAGCATGCGATACTATGGGACTGGATGTTTTACTTGAGATGAAAGTACTGAAACTGAATCCTGACAGCTCATGTACCTACAAGGTAATTGTGACGGAGAAATAGATTTTGTTAAGATAAAAGATAAAAGATAAAAGATAAAAGATAAAAGATAAAAGATTTTGTCGTTAAACAACAAATCCCCATATGTATATCTACACGGATATCAACATCAATAAGAGCGGGCTTTAGCCCGCTCTCATTATAAATCCTTATTCATTTGGCTTTAGCCAAAACCTAAGAATATTTGAATATATTCATTCAGCTATACCTTCATAGATTTTCAATAGGAAAGGATATTGTATTTATATCTATATTCCTATTTGGTGAAAATTAAACGGAATCAGTACAGGGGAAAATGATAAATCATTCCATTGGTGAAGCCTAAATTTAATTTACATTTTCTATCCACTCAATCCCACTGATGTCAATCAGTTTTAAAGTATGAATTTCATCTTTCTGAAGAATATCATCAATCCCAATATTGACATCTGCCTTGGCACCTAATGGAATAATAAGACTATGTTTTCCCGGTTTTACTTTGGCCACATAATGGTTTTTAATACGGCCTTTAGAAAATTTTGAAAGCTCTTTATGATCGATTTCCTTTAAAATATTTCCGTTTTTATCCAGAATATGAATGCCAATGAGGAAAGATCCATATACATCGGCTCCTTCTGTTCTATAAACCTCGAATGTTAACTCCGAATTATTATGGGAAATATTGGAAATTTCAAGTTTAGGTTTTACCGATTTATTATGCAGGGTTCCCCAAACACCGCCATGGAAATACTGATTGGTATAAAGGGTAAGCCCGAAAATCAATAGAGATCCGGCAAGTACAAATACCTTTGGCTGAGCAATAGGAAGAATTCCGGAACCCAGCCACTGAAACCATTTTGTTTGAGTGAAAGGTTTATTTTTCTTTATAAAATAATCATCCAGAGAATATGCACCACTTCCCGTAAGGAACAGGACAAAACCACCTGCTACACCAAGAACACCAATTTGCCATTCATCCACACAGGTTGTTCCCAGCCATCCCGAACCTAATAAAATTCCCAGTGCAAGGCTGAAAATTCCTATACTCATTAATCGGGTAAAGAGACCGAGAATGATAAATAATCCTACGATAGCTTCGATGATTGTAAAAGTCATCATAGATCTTTGTAAGGCATCCGGATGGGTAACCAGATATTCTATAATAGGTTTAATTCCCAGGGCATTGGGTAAAAAATGATTGAATTTTTCTCCGATATATCCCTTTTCATCGGGAATAAGCTTGTTTTCGAGGACAAGTCTGCGCCAGAAGGCTGAAAAATAGGTCCATCCGATAACCATTCGGAGTGATAAAGTATATAATCCGGCCAGGTCATAAGACTGGCTGTTTGTAGTATGTTTCATTGAAGTTAATATTGTATTGTAAAAAACTGATTTTTGATGGCTTAAATAAATTTTTAAACCAGATTCAACTTCAGTCTTTTAAATAAAATATACTTCGGCGGGCTGTTTCCTGTGGTGTACCCTGAATATTTATTAAAAAAAATAGTGCCTCCCTCTGTATTGTTTACTATAGCATTAAAATCTAAAAGAGATACTTTACATTTGTATTTTGCTTCAGCTTTTGAAATGGAAATCTTTGAGGAAGTAGTGGAAGTATCACAGTTTAAAGAAGGTCCGGATGTTACCTTTACTTTGTTTAAACCACTGATATATTGAATGTCAAAAATATCAAGAACATCTCTTTTAACAGAACATGGTGACAATGAAAACACAAGAATAAGCATCGTAATGATGGCTTTATAGGTCTTCATATGGATCTTGTTATCTGACATTCCTGCAAAACTACACTTTATTTTAATGTAAGTTCAATAAATTTTAAAAATTCATCCTGCTGATCTACAAATAAATAGTGCGAACAGTTATCTATAAGTTTAAAATTCTTCTTTCCAACGGTATTCTTAAGAGTGTTCAGTTGCTTTTCGGAGAATATTCCGTCATTCTTTCCATACACCGCAAAAAGAGGGATACCTTTTCTTTTGATCTCTTTTAAAATAACGGTATTATCAAGATTGTTCAAAGGTTCATTCTGGTAGAATTTGATAGGAGAATTGTGATTTCTGATATTATTTTTATAGAATTCACCAGCTTCATATTCCTCTCTCAGGCTTCTACTTTCCCGGGTAGGAGTAGGCATATTGAAAAAATTAAGTTTACTGGCAATTTCGTAGCATCTTTTTCGATAAATAGCGGAATTTTTATCCAGGTTTTCTATTTCGGAGATCTCTTTTAGCTGGGCAGGATCATTTTTAAAATGCTCTTTGGCCTGTTTCAAAATATGATCGTAGGTTTCCTGTTGGGTAAATAAAGCGCCTGCTAATGTCAACGTTTGTACTTTTTCCGGAAACTGATTGGTAAAAAGTGTACCGATGATCCCTCCAAAACTATGAGCTAGAATATGGGCTTTTGGGATATGATAAGTATGATAAATCTGATTCAGATCTTCAAAACTTTCTTTGAAGGTCATTGTAGCTTTTTCATCTTTCGAGCGACCTTCACCACGTCTGTCATAGACAATAACATAAAATCCTTTATCCGCCAGTTTCTTAGCTGTCGTTCCTTCGAATAGAGTGGCATTGCCACTTGGTCCGCCGTGAATAAAAATAATGGCAGGGTTTTGTTTATTTCCATAAGCTTTTGAATAAATATTCTGAGCATGTATGGAAATTAAGAACAAAGAAAGGAGAAGGGAAAACAATGATTTCATGGCTGATACTTTGGGATTGCTAATCTAGTTAATATTTTTGTGGTGTTGAGTGAAAAGTTGTTGGTTGGGGAATGTTGCCAACCACCCCGTCAAAAATTCTTTGAATTTTCGCCACCCCTCCAGAGGAGTGGAATTTTGTATCTTCAATTGAGATTTTCAGAATCATTGAAAAAAATAATCTATTAATTAAAAAGCTTTTGAGAAGTTCTTTCTCACATAAGAAACTTCCATCTTCCAGCCTCCATCTTCCTTTCTTTAGAAAATAAAACCCTACTGACTAACAGTTGTCACAACCTTGTCTTATCTTTATCCCGTTGAACCAAAACCTATATTTCAAATGAGTTATTGCTTAGCCATAGAAGGAATGCAGCCCGAGAGCAGAAAAGAACTGCACAAAAATTATCACGACAACTATTATGGATTTCCGATTCATGATGATAATGAATTGTTTGGAAGGCTTATTCTGGAAATCAATCAGGCAGGGTTAAGCTGGGAAACGGTTTTAAAGAAAGAAGAAAGTTTCAGAAAAGCTTATGATGACTTTAATATTCAAAAAATAGCAGCCTATACAGAAGAAGACCGTGAAAGACTTTTGAGCGACAGTGGAATTATCAGAAATAAACTGAAAGTAAATGCCGCTATTGAGAATGCAAAAACAATCATTGAACTGCAAAAAGATTTCGGTTCTTTTGAAAAATGGATAGAACATCACCATCCCAAAACATTACCGGAATGGATGAAACTGTTTAAGAAAACCTTCAAGTTTACAGGAGGAGAGATTGTAAATGAATTTCTGATGAGTACAGGATATTTGAAAGGGGCACATCATGAAACCTGTCCGATTCATGCAAAAGTATTAGAAGAGAAACCTTTGTGGAAAGTAGCGGAGAAGGATTAAAAGGTTTTGTACTATAAAATTTAACACAAAAGTCACAAAAGAACTAATCACTTAAGTAATTTGAAGTGAGAAGCTTTGTATATAAAAGTTCTAAAGTGTTTAAGCGTAAAGCTTTTGTGGCTTTTGACTTCGCGGAAATGGCATTCATCAACTAACAGGAGATAACCTTCGATTTGTGGTGTAGAATATTATTCCTTGTTATGGATGTCTTTTGCTATCAGTTCTTTATGTTCTATTCCCCATTTCTCAAACTCAAGAATAATAGGTTTCAGCTTATAACCAATTTCTGTTAATTCATATTCAACCCGTGGCGGAACTTCAGCATACACGGTTCTTGTGATGATCTTATCTTCTTCCAGCCTTCGAAGTTGTAGCGTAAGCATACGTTCTGTAATGTTCTGAAGACTTTTCTTCAATTCACCAAATCTCATCTTACCATTAATGAGATAACAGCAGATAGCCAATGCCCATTGTCCACCGACGATATTCGATGCATAAATCTCCGGACATTCATCTGCAAGGGCTTTTTTATTGGCAAAATTGGTTGAGGTTTCCTTTATTTTAGTCATTACTTACATTTTTTATAGTACCCTACAATAGGTTGCTAATGTACGAAATGTAAGTAATGTGTAGTAATTTTGCAGTAGAAATTTAAACATAATGAAGACTTTAGTAATCGTTACCCATCCTGAAATTGAAAAATCAGTCATCAATAAAAGATGGATTGAAGAATTAAAAAAATATCCTGAAAAATATGCTGTTCATCAATTATATGAGGCTTACCCCGATGGTAAAATTAATGTTGCCAGAGAGCAGGAACTTATGGAGTCTTATGATAAAATCGTATTTCAGTTTCCTTTTTACTGGTTCAGCAGTCCGCCCCTTTTGAAACAATGGCTGGATGAGGTTGTTTTATATGGCTGGGCATATGGAAGTAACAGTGGATATAAACTGGCAGGGAAGAAAATGACTTTGGCCGTTACTGCTGGAATTGACGATGAAGAATATTCTGCTTCGGGAAAATATAAATATACAATGAAAGAATTGCTCAGACCTTATGAACTAACCTTTGATTATATTAAGGCACAGTATGAGGACCCATTCGTTTATTATGGCATCGAGCGCGATTCTTCAGATGAGTGGATTGAAAAGAGTTTGCCCATGTATCTGGAGTTTTTGGATGCTCTTTTGGTCAATAACTGTGATCAAGATAAATTGGTCCTTGATAGCTGCCAAGATTCTCTTTAATGTTCATCATTATATCAGGAATATATTCATAGCCACCTTCAAGAAGATGTTCCATTTCATCATGATACAAATAATCAGAGTATTGAAGATAGGTGTTTAGTTGGTTTTCTGTACTGATATGCAGATTGAAAGAGGTATCAAACCGTGAAATATCAAGTGATTTTCTCATTTCCTCTACGTCAGGTGATTTTTGGAAAACAGCTGCTTTAAAAGAAAGAAGAATAAGGTAATCAACCATAAGAAGAAGTTCATCACTGCTTAAAATACTATCAATGGTCAATTGGGGAGAAGTATCAAGAAGTGGAATATAAAATTCCTCAATTCCCATGGTTGTAACTGAAAAGAGTAAGGGAACTTCATAACGGGTAGTCAGATGCCAGATACTGACGAATCCATGATTAGCAAAGATTTCTTCGTCGCCCTCATGATCATTCTGATAATACCAGGTAAACCAATCGAAAAGAGCTGTAAATTCGTCATTTTCTAAGATATAATCTTCTTGCTGAAGTTTTAACATAAGCTTTTCATAGGATATTCCTGAAAATTCTCTCTCGCTTTTCAGAAAATCCCGGAAGGTTCCAAAACTTTTATCAATGACCTCTAAAAATACATCAGGAAGACTTGTATCTGAAATCTTAGGATACAGGTTTTCTCTGATCTTTGTTTTATCCAGTCTGTAAAACTCTATAAATCCACCCATTGTTCTTATTGATATGTGATTTTAAGATAAGTCCTGAAGTTTTATAATTTTTCTTTATTAATATACTTTGCATTGAAAGCATCTAAGTCAATGGCTTGTTCCTGAAAATATTCTTTAAAGGTATCCGAAAGATTTTCATCCTTAAATTTTACAATCGTATATCCACTGTCAAAAGCAGTAATCTCTAAAATGCTTTCCGGAATTGAAAAGTAATGGCTATCCCATACCTTAGAATCTTCAGCGGATACCTGGGAAATATTTATTGGATCAGGCTTGATATGATAGGGAACAGCAGCAATTATCCCCCAAATAATTGAGTTCTGCTATGATAAATCTGCTCAAATTGCTGTTGATTTAAAATAAAAAAATCTTGCTCAAAGTTAATGGGAATATCATCATCAGATAAAAAATCCAGATCAGTCAGAACCCAGTTATGTATTGGAAGATCTTCCCAAATAGGCTTTAAAATCTCCTGTAGGTTAGTATGAAATTTTACTTTTTTTGTACTTCTGATAATCCAGTTCATGTTATTTGCTATTTAAAACCCTGTTAATCCTTTTCTCCGCCTCATCTTTCGTAATTCCATTATAAAAATCATCTACAAAAGGATGTTCATAGCTTTGATGCGGGAAAACAAACGGACGCCCGATGGTATTGTCTACCACAACTGTGGTAGGAATGCTTTCTGAAAAATCATAGTCGGGAAGATAGGTATTAAGCCATCCGAAATATTCAGCTTTGAATTCTTTATTGTCATAATTTTCGACGTATTCAGTATAGCTCTTTTCACTTAATGAAACCCAGACTCCATAATCAAGATCCCTGCAGTCATCGGTAACTTCCTGTATTAAAACAGCCCGAATAAATCTATTGGTTTCTTCAGGGCTCTCAACAATACAAAGATCTGAAGTGAGCTTTGCATTTTTCATTTCTTCGTCAGAAAGGCAAGAGTAAAAATAGGGAGTATTATAAGCTAGAGCAGGCCAGTCTTCTTTTTCTTCGCCACAGCATTCACAGATGTATTTCATGATAAGTTTTTTGTTTTGGGCTAAAATACCTAAAAAATCCTTATCCCACCGTCGGTGTATCCTCTTCCTTCAGTATTTTTTTCTCTTTAATGGTGAGCATCATGCGTTCATACTTATATTTCTCCCAGTCAAATTGGTTCAGGAAATCAAGAGCAGCCTGAAACCCTCTGTTGAAAAGATCTTCTTTCTCTTCCTTTTTCATAAAGAAATTCAGCCAGCTGCTGGTTCCGCAATTAACGGTCTGTATGCTGTACAGACGATAGAAACTATGTTTGGTAAGAAAAACTTTATCATTAAACCCCTGCAAAGTACTGATGATATTTCCGGCATAGCTGAACGGAGTTTTGAGAATTTCCTCACTCGTTTTTCCTCTTTCAGAAAGAAGATCAGAATCACTGGTGAGCTGAACTCCAAAAAGAGGCATCCTTGGATAAAAAACTTCATCTGCGTGAAACAGGTCAATAGGAAAATTGGAAATACTGCCACCATCAATGAAGACTCCTACAGGATTAATATCTTCCTGTTTGGTATTCATCCAGAATTTCCATGCATATTTTACAGAACTGTCATCTTTATTGATTCTCTTCTGAAAAGGTTCAAAGAAAAAAGGAACAGACATGGAAGCTCTCACAAACTCTGCCGGACTGATGTGCTTCAGTTCCTCTTCAGACCAGTATAAATTAGCCATGGTAGGAAGTTCTACCTTTATTTTAGCATTGATATCTGTGGTAATAACAACATATTCAGACCGAAGCAGGTAAAATGGATTGTTTTTATAATAATCATTATTGAGAGCGCTGTCATAGAAAATTTTATATCGGGTGTGGTCAATATGTTCAAGGTTTTTTGCCCTGATTTTTTCAATGCTTTCCAATGTAATGTTATAATATTCCTCTCCGTTTCCATAACGGTAGTTGAGGTTGAGATCGCGCTCCTTTTGTACAAATTTATCATTGAGATTGGCTACCGTTTTAATTCCAAAATTATCCAGAGCTGTTTTCATAGTATTTATAAAAACATTTCCAGGATTAAGCCCACTGTTTTCTTTTCTGAAGTTGTTATATAATTTTTTGATACAGAAAAAAAGAATAATTGCAGGAATCAAAGGGATTAAAAACATTAGTTTGGTGCTCAGTATACTTCCCGGAGATACTGCAAAAGGAATACTGACAAGAATAATGAATAAAATAGCAGCAATGATAGCATTTATTTTAAAGAAATTCTTATTATTCAACATTCCGTGCAGGGTTGTTTTCACATAGGTTTTCCCATCCATAAAATCTGCAAAATCCCAGCTGAACAGAATATCTTTGATCAATTCACTTTTGGGTTCTTCTTTTGTTTTGCAGGCTGCAATAAGGATGGTATTGATCGCTCCGGCACTGGTTCCTGCCACTTTCAAAAAACGGATTCCGAAGATCTCCAGTCCATAAAGGTAACCTACCAATGCACTTCCCCAAACACCACCGCCTTCCTGCACAAATTCTATATACTGATTGCCTTCTGCATCCAACAGGTCAGAAAACTCCTTGGCAGAAATATTTCCGTGCAAAGCAGCAAGTCTGTCTTTAGACGCCTGTGAAAGAGAATTATCTTGCAGAATTTTATTAAGGTTTTCAGTTTTCATAGTCTCTGGTTTTTTTGTCATTGCGAACCGCAGGTGAAGCAATCTCTAAATTACTATTAATTTGGAAACCCTAATACTGCTTTATAGCAAAGATTGGTAATACCTTAGATTTATAACTGGAACATAAAAATCAAAGAATAGCATAAAAATATTACCAGGTTACATTCTCTCAGGTTTCACGGATGAAACATATTTTCACAATCATCTGCATAATCTGTGAAATCTGCGGGAGATAAAATTCAGCAGCATCCTGTTTACCATTGTCTGCGTCTTACATAGATAAACGTACTGATAACAACTAATGCCATGCCTCCTATGGTAAAATAATACCCATATTTATGGTGAAGCTCAGGCATGTTATCAAAGTTCATCCCGTAAACTCCTGCAATAAAGGTGATCGGTAAGAAATAGACAGAATAAATAGCTAAAACCTTCATCACCTGATTGGCTTTCTGGTCAGAAAGTGCCAGAAACATTGAAATAAGGTTGGTAATCTGAATGTTCAGATGGTCAAAATCGGCCACTACATCTTTATGTTTATCTTTTAAATCTACAATTTCAGAATCCTGAAGGTTCAGTAGCTTAAATTTATCAATAGCATCTGTAGAAATAACCAAAACCCGAGAATTCAACCCTGATTTTCGTTTCAGTTTGTATAGTCTTCGGATCTGGCTGGTATGATTTGTATTCTTAAGGAAAATTTCATTCTCAATATTGTCCATGGTTTCCAATAAACTTATAGATTCATCATCAAAGCTTTTCATAATCAATATCGCGATCATTAAAGCTACTTTCTGGGGAGTTACTTCTTCCTGCGTGAGTGTAAGCTTTTTTTTCGTTTCAGAAATACTTCTGGTTTTCATTCTGTGGATGGTGATAATGGTTTTATCCAGAATGAAAATTGCAATTTTTGTACTGATATCGCTAATGGTGTTCAGATTTTTCCTTTCCAGTTCTGTACTTTCACGGAGAAGAAAAAACTTTACATTCCCATCTTCTTCATATTTGGGAAGGTGATTGGGATCTATAGTGTCTTCCAGAAGAAGATTGTTGATTTCGTATCGTTCATGAAGAAATTTCAGGTCTTCTGCTGTAGGAGCCTCTACATCTACCCATTCGCAGTGGGTGCTTCTGTATATTGTATCAATTGGCATAAAGTAAAAATACTAATATTTTGAAATACTATGTTTTAAATAAGTTTATCTTTGCCAAAATTATAAAACTATATGATTAAAAGTACAATAAAAGGTGTGGGATTTTATGTTCCAGATAACGTTGTTACCAATGATGATCTAGCCAAACTAATGACTACCAATGATGAATGGATTACAGAGAGAACAGGCATTAAGGAGCGAAGACACAGAAAAAACAGAAATGATTCTCAGGAAACAGCTGCATACCTGGGATTCAAAGCATCAGAAAAAGCCATTGAAAAAGCTGGTCTAACAGCTAAAGATATCGATTATATTGTTTTTGCAACACTTTCTCCGGATTATTATTTTCCTGGCTGTGGAGTTTTACTTCAGGAAATGCTTGGATGTGATACCATCGGAGCATTAGACGTAAGAAACCAGTGTTCAGGATTTGTATATTCTATGAGTGTTGCCAACGCTTTTATTAAATCAGGAACCTATAAAAATATTCTTGTGGTAGGAGCGGAAGTTCATTCTTTTGGATTAGATTTTTCTGATGAAGGAAGAGGAGTTTCAGTTATTTTCGGAGACGGGGCAGGAGCTGTAGTTCTTTGTGCAACGGAAGATGAAAATTCTGGAGATATTCTGGCCACGAATATGCATTCTGAAGGTAAATATGCAGATGAATTATGTACCCAGTTTCCAGGTTCTAAGTTTGGATGGAGTGACAGGATGAGAAAAGAACCGGAAAATGTAACAGATAAAGAAGTTTATCCTATCATGAACGGAAACTTCGTATTCAAACATGCGGTAACAAGATTCCCGGAAACGATGATGGAGGCTTTGAACAAAGCGGGAAAAACAGTAGAGGATCTTGATATGTTTATTCCTCACCAGGCTAACCTTAGAATTGCACAGTTTGTTCAGCAGAAATTCGGATTGCCGGATGAGAAAATCTTCAACAATATTCAGAAATACGGAAATACAACAGCAGCTTCTATTCCAATTGCGTTAAGTGAAGCGATTGAACAGGGAAAGATCAAAAGAGGTGACCTTGTACTTCTTTCAGCTTTCGGAAGCGGATTTACATGGGGAAGTGTCCTTTTTGAATATTAATTGAGTAAAAGAACAGTTACTTAAAACCATAAAAAAACCGCAGAAATTTCTGCGGTTTTTATTGTATATTTTACCTGTATATTAAAGGCTTTTCAATAACTTCTCAGTATCGGAAGAATCCTGTCCTTCATTTTTTGCCAATTCAATGGATTTTTCTGCCCACATCTTTGCATTTTTTTTGTCACCAATTTTATTGTAAAGATTAGCCAGTGTATCTGTATTGGCATAACTCTGATCTTTCTTTATAGATTCCTGGCCCCATGCTATAGCCTGCTCCAAAGATGCTTTATTGTTTACATTTTCAAAAAAGTTCCACGCAGCAGAATTGAGTTCTGAAGAATTAGCCTTAGAATAGTCTTGGTATATATCTAAAGTTAATTTCTCATAAAGTGCAATATCTTTGTTTTTTAAAGCTCTGCTGGCTTTTAGTTTTTTTAATAATTTTTCTGCATTTTCTTTGCTTACCAATTTCTGAGCTTCAGTAATAAAGTATTGGTCATTCCAGGTTTTAGTATCAGCGTTATAGGCCTTTTTTGAGATGGTATTTATTTGGATGTTCTGATTTAATTTTTCATACTTATCCTCAGGGAGAAATTTTAAAAGCTCTGTTTTTTTCTCCTGGAAAACCTTATATAATGGGCTTTCTGTAGTCTGTATACCGGAAATAAGCAATTGTGCATCATCCTCATCCATGGTAGGTTTACCCTGAAAATAACGGTTCAGGACTTTAGCAGCAAATTCTGAATCATTATAAATGGTAAGCTCTGCCAGATTTTTTAAAAATGCAGGATCTTTTTCTCCTTTTTCAAATTGTTGCTTTAAAGAAGTCAGTCTTTTGTTGGGATTTCCGGCATCCATGGCAAACTGTATGAAGTCTTTCTCTTCAACGTACCCTAATGTTCTGTGGACCGCTTCACCATTTCCATCAATAAATAAATAGGTTGGGAATGCCTTCACATTGTATTTTTTAGCAAGATCAATACCTTCTCCTTTTTCCATGTCAATTTTAGCATTGATAAAATGGCTATTATAATAATCTCCTACATTTTTCAGGGGAAAAATATTTTTTACCATCAGTTTACATGGTCCGCACCATGATGCATAAGCATCTACAAAAACCAGTTTGTTTTCTTTTTTGGCTTTGGCAAGAATAGAAGCAAAGTTGCCCTCTTCAAATTTGATGCCCTGTGCCCATGCTATTGCACCTATAAATAGAGTAGAAAGTATTGCTATTTTTTTCATAAAAAACGTTTTGTTCCCTGCAAATGTAATAAATATGATGACATTTAAGTTAGTCACATTGAAAATAATTATTGAAGAACCTTATTTTTAATACAGGTATAGACTTATATGAAAGAAAACCATCTATTGTTTTGAGATTATTATTAAAATTAATGTAAATGCTAAATTTAGTTAAATGATTAAATTTCAGCAGAATATTTTAATAAAAAGTAAAATATTACTAATTTTGTAAAAAACAAAAAGACACCCTTGAGAAAATGATGAATTATTATAAGAATAATAATTTGTTTTTTTATGTCTAATAATCTATTGAAACTTTTGTTTTTGCTGACTACAGCAATCTTCATATCTGCCCAAAAAAAAAACGACTTCGATCAGGCATGCGAAAGGACTTCCGCTATCATGGCCTATAAAGATCTGCCCAAAGCAATCAAAACTGCCGATTCTCTTTATCTGGCTGCTCATAAGCCATCAGAGAAAGTAAAAAGTCTTATGTTGTCCTCAGAATTGTATCATCATGGCGGAGATCTTAAAAAAGCAATATACTATAGCGAAAATGCCCACTCACTGATTGAACAGACTGACAATACGGAATGGATGTCCCGTGTATGCAGATTACTGGCGAGGCAATATAGACAGGTAGGGTTATACGAAAGAGCAAAAAAATACATTATCAAAGGACTGCAGGCTTCCAGAAAAATTTCCGGTTTTCAGGAAAGTAATGAGGTGGAAGGACTGCTGAATCAGGAGATGGCTTTTTATGAAATGGAGGCTGGTAACTATATGAATGCCATACAGTATGTTGAATTTTCTCTGAAGAATTTTGAAAAAATAAACAGCCAGAATGAAGACAGAACTGAAGCCGCTTCTTATCAGTTATTGGGAGATATTTATTTTAAACTTAATGATTATGACGTTTCTGAAAATTATTACAGAAAAGCTGAAGATTTACTCAGAGCCGGCAGCTGTACATTGGGATTGGTGTATAACGGATTGGGAGGAATTCGCGTAAAGCAGAAGAACTGGAAAGATGCAGAACTATACCTGAAAAAGGCCGAAAAAATAGCTGACACTTCCCGAAGTCTGAAGCTTAAAAAGGCTGTTTATTCCAATATTAATGATTATTACGAAGGAATAGGTGATAATTTTAAGGCATCTTTATATGCTGTGAAATATGTAAGAGCCTATGACAGTATTGCTGCCCGTAACCAGGAGTTTTCTGTAAAATCTAAAGAGGTTTCTGGTAAAATGAGCAACAATGGCCAGATGAATATGGCTAAAAATAGTGCAATCATCATATTGTTTGTTTCCTTAGTCGGGTTGATTATCTTTTTCAGAACAAGGCAGAAAAGACAGCTTTCAAAACTGAGAACTATTATAAGAACTCAGGGAAATATGGCTAATGAAAACAGAATACCATTACTAAGACAACCCTTGAATTCAGAATTTTCAAATATTTCTGTAGAAGAAATAGATGAAAAAGACAGCGAAACAGACCGAAAAAGAAATGATTCACTAATGACTTCTGAAACTGAAGCTAAATTGCTTGAGCTGCTTGAAGAATTTGAAAAAGGTAATCTTTATAACAATAAGGGAATGTCTCTTTCTTTTCTGGCAGGAGAACTTAATACCAATACCAAGTATCTTTCGTATGTCATTAATCAGCACAAAAGTGCAGATTTTAAAACTTATATCAACCGGTTAAGAATCAACTATATTGTAGATAAACTTATCAATGATGAAAAGTACAGGCAATATAAAATCAGTATCCTTGCTGATGAATGTGGCTTTTCTTCACACAGTAAATTTGCAGCAGTATTCAAGGCCGTTACAGATTTTTCACCATCGGCTTATATTAAACATCTTGATGCTGAAAATCAGTCAGATAAAAATGTCTATTTTCGTGAAAACAATAAACAATAAATAACTTTCTATATTCTGTCTTACCATTTTCACGAAAATGGATAACCTATTGTTTTTTGTAAGACAGCTGCAGTCCTATCTTTGCGACAGTGTTACGGGAATGACTACAATTACATCTCATCTATTTTATTCTTTAAAAGAACAGTCTTTTTTTGAAATAAATATGATTCCCCCACAACAGGTCAAACCATGAAACTTCAGATATGGAACACGTGTATATTTCTTTTGATGAAATAGTCACGGTTCCTCTTTTTATCTGCCTAATAAGAAAATATTCGATTAGAATATGATTATACAATATAATCGGGGTTGATTGCCCGGTTTTTTTTCAGTCAAGTTTTTTTAAGTGCAAATCCACAGATATTCTGTGGATTTGCGATTTTATTTAGTTTTGGTACTGTCGGTTTTTGTTTTTGAAGTCTCTGTTGGTGATGGAATAGAATTGGCCACTGCAGAATCACCCATTCTGTTTACTAAGGAGTCTTTGTTGTGGGCATCTTTAAATTCTTCTCTTTTCTCTTTATTCTGAGCACAGCTTCCAAGGAAAAGAAGTCCAAGAACTGCTCCGACCCATAATTTTTTCATATAATACTTTTTGGTGTTATTAATATCAAATATAGTAAAATATTGATATTTTTATCAATAATAGATAGAATCTTTAAATAAAATTATTTTTAGTGTAATTAAAAGGGAGATATTGTTACTTATTATAGAAATACCAATATCAATAACAAATGAAAATGACTGGAAATCTATTATTCAGTGAATCTCTATTTTACTTTAAAAATAAAAATATGGAAAAAGTATTGTATTTAGTAAGCCTGTTGTCTTTCAGTTTAATGTTAAGCCAGAGACCAAAAGAAAACTTGAAAGGGCTTGATCAGGAAATCAATAACATTCTGGATAATTACAAAGCTGTGGGATTATCTGTTGCCATTGTGAAAAATGACAGCATGATTTATTCTAAAGGGTTCGGTTACAGAGACTATGAAAAAAAACTTCCGGTAACTCCCAATACTCTTTTTGGAATCGGAAGCAATACCAAATCATTTACATCTGCCTTGATTGGTATGCTGGAAGATGGAAAAAAGCTGTCAGTTCAGGACAAACCTTCTCAACATATTCCATATCTCACATTTTCTACGGATAGAATGAATAATTTGATCACTATTGAAGATCTGTTGGAACATAGAAGCGGGCTGGGAAGTGTAGATGGAGCTTATATATTTTTCCCTTCAGAAAAGCGAGTAGATTTAATGCAAAAGCTTCCTTTTTTAAAAGAAAACGGTGAGCCTAAAAATAGTTGGAGGTACAGCAATTTCGGATACATTATTTTGGGAACCATTGCAGAACAGCTTAATCATAAAGGTTGGGATGAGCTCATCAAAGAAAAGATATTTGTTCCTCTAAAAATGAATAACAGCAATACATCGATCAATGAAATGATTAAACAAAAAGACTTTTCCTATCCCTATGGAATGTATCAAAAAAGCATTGAAAGAGTATTATTTCAAAAACCTGATAATGATAAGCCAGGAGCAGCGATCAATAGTTCTGCAACAGATATGGCAAATTGGATCAGGCTTTGGCTCAGCTACGGGACTTTTGAAAATCAGGTTGTGCTTTCAAAGAAATATACTACAGGTGCTATGAGTACTAGAACTGTGATTGATGGAGTACCTCCTGTAACTTCAGATCAGAAAAATTTTTTGCTGGGTTATGGATATGGTTGGTTTACACAGATTTTAAAAGGACATTATAAAGTATGGCATTCAGGAGGGGTATCCGGTTTTAGTTCGGCTGTTTTATTGTTTCCTGCAGAAAAATTTGGTCTTGTTGTATTAAGTAATCAACATAACTCAGATATTGCAAGTACGATTGGTAATATGATAGCAATCCGGATGCTGGGGTTGGATAACAATACACCTTATTCTTATGAAATGGAAGTGAATGACATTCTGAAACCTAAAAAAGATATAAGCTCTTCTATTAATGAAAAGAAAAAGCCCACTCATGATTTAGAGGCATATTGCGGGGAATATTCAAATAAAGGATATGGAACTTTTACTATTTCAAAAGAAAAGAATAATTTATACATCACTTTTCCGACATTTAAATTTATTTTGGTTCATCAGCAATATGAATTATTTTCATCAAAAATAATAGAGGAGGTGCCACAACAAATGAATCCTGATTTTGACTTTAACTTCATACTGGATGATAAGGGAAATGTAAACGGTGTCACCATGGATATACAAGGTGGCACAATATTTAAAAAAACAAAATAACAGTTGGAAGATACTAACCAAAAAAAATCTGCAGGGCTTTCATCTGCAGATTTTACATTTTAAATTAAACGTATATAATACTATTTGGCAGGAGATGTTGCCATCGAATCCTTTTTCATCTTAATGCTGTCCGGATTCGTCATTTTTGTAGTCATTGTATCTGTAGCAATGGGTGCTACAGCCCGTGTATTAGTCGAATCACTATTACTGGTAGACATTGATGACTCCTTGGTTCCACAGCTCACTGCAAATAATCCTATTCCGATGGCTGTTAGCAATAACTTTTTCATACAATTTTATTTTGGGGTGTAATAATGAAAAAACAACTATTATTCCTAACGAGGGTTGATAAATCGTAAAATATAGGTAAAATTTGTTAAAAGATGTTAGATAAACTTGAGTTGGAGGGATTGAGAGTCAGAGAGTATGAGAATGGGATTGAATAAAGGGGTTGATGACAAGCAGAATCAGAACCTTGAAATTTAAACATTGGCATTCTCACTCTCAAACGCTAATACTCTCTGACTCTCAAACTTTATCATATCCCAATAAAAAAGCCCCGAAACCGAAATTCCGAGGCTATATTGAAAGAACAGACAAAAATTACTCATTGCCCGTTACTCATTACTTATGATTACCCTAAGTATGGATATTTATAGTCTTTTGGAGAAACAAAAGTTTCTTTTACGCTTCTTACAGACGTCCATCTAAGAAGATTCATTTTAGAACCAGCTTTATCGTTAGTTCCTGAAGCTCTACCGCCACCGAAAGGCTGCTGTCCTACTACAGCTCCTGTAGGTTTGTCGTTGATATAGAAGTTACCGGATGCGTTTTCTAAAGCTTTGTAAGCTTCAGCAATTGCATAACGGTCTTGAGAGAATACAGAACCTGTTAATGAATAAGGAGAAGAAGAATCCACTACTTTAAGAGTCTCTTTCCAGTCCTGATCTTCATACACAAATACAGAAAGAATTGGGCCGAAGATCTCTTCTACCATACTTTCGTATTGAGAGTTTGTAGTTTCGATTACTGTTGGGTGTACAAACCATCCTTTTGAATCGTCACATGTTCCACCAATAGCTACTGTAGCCTCAGAAGATTCATTAGCTCTGGTGATATATCCTTTACATTTTTCGAAAGAATTTTTGTCGATTACAGCATTTACGAAGTTAGAAGTGTCTTCAGGAGAACCCACTTTAATCGTAGACATCTGAGCCTCCATTACTTTTTTCACATCAGCCCAAAGGGACTTAGGAACATAAGCTCTTGAAGCAGCAGAACATTTCTGTCCTTGGTATTCGAAAGCACCTCTTACTAAAGCAGTAGCTACTGCTTCTACGTTAGCAGATGGGTGAGCGATTACAAAGTCTTTACCACCTGTTTCTCCAACGATTCTTGGATATGTTCTGTAGTTGTGGATGTTGTCACCGATCATTTTCCACATTCCCTGGAATACTTTTGTAGACCCTGTGAAGTGAAGACCTGCGAAATCTTTGTGAGCCAATACTTTCTCAGCAGTTTCTTTACCATCTGTAAAGATCATGTTGATAACCCCGGCAGGAAGACCAGCCTCAATTAATACATCCATGATTACTTTTGCAGAATAAACCTGCTTATCAGAAGGCTTCCATACTACAACGTTTCCTAACATCGCCATACAAGTTGGAAGGTTTCCGGAAATAGCTGTAAAGTTGAATGGAGTTACTGCAAAACAGAATCCTTCTAATGGTCTGTACTCTACACGGTTCCAGATTCCGTTGTCAGAAACTGGCTGCTCAGAATACATTTCTGTCATGAACTCTACATTGAATCTTAAGAAGTCAATGAATTCACATGCAGCATCAATTTCAGCCTGGTGTACGTTTTTAGACTGCCCGATCATAGTAGCTGCATTAATTACATCTCTGTAAGGACCTGCTAATAGATCAGCTGCCTTTAAGAAAATGGCTGCACGTTGTTCCCAACCTAGTCCATTCCATGCTTCTTTAGCTGCTAATGCCGCGTTGATAGCGTCATCCACATGCTGCATACCACCTTGGTAATAGAATCCGAAGTCATGAGCATGATCCTGAGGAGACTGAAGCTGTACCTTGGTATCAGTTTTTACTTCCTTTCCATTGATGACCATTGGAACCTCTATCTTCTCAGCCCACATTTTTTTATAAGTGCTGATAAGGCTT
This sequence comes from Chryseobacterium sp. MYb328, assembly GCF_037572595.1. Lineage (NCBI taxonomy): Bacteria > Pseudomonadati > Bacteroidota > Flavobacteriia > Flavobacteriales > Weeksellaceae > Chryseobacterium > Chryseobacterium sp. MYb328. The sequence goes on from NZ_JBBGZQ010000027.1 coordinate 58,258, forward strand.
TTAACCTCCGGAGATCCCGGTTCATAAGAATTTACCGGTTCGTTTACCGCTAATGGTACTTGCGAAATTGCTTTTGACATATTACGTTTTATTATTTTATTAAATTAAACAAGTAAGTTGTATACAAATTTACGATAATTATAAGGAAAGAAAAAAATCCTGTCTGTTTTTGTGAGATAAACTTTATTGGCCAATAATCATTAGTATATATTATTTTTTTTAGCTTAAATTTTAAAAATATTTAATAGATTTATTTAATCCTTTGTAGAGAAGAAAAATATAGAGTCGTCTGTTGGAATTGTTGGAATTGGGACAATGAAATAGTTGTCATAGTTCATAAAGTATCTTTAAGTGTTGTAAATAAAGGATTTATAAAGAAATGTTAATTTTATATAAAATCGTGTTTGTTGCGATTTTGAACATTTTAAATAATTTTTTTGATAGCCTGTGAATTAAGATTACTCTAATTTTACACCATTATTATCAGACATGAAAAAAAGAGTCCTGTTTTTCTCTTTTGTATTATTTTTCTCAGCTTTATGTGTAGGTCTTCTTACGCATACGGGAAAAACTAAATCATATTCTGATCTTCTTTCAAAAATTCATCTTCTTCAGCAAAAATCGGATCAGCAGACCCAGCCTGAAATATATAGTTTTTCAGACGCGCAGGATGTGCAGGATTCCAATGATTGGGAGAAAGTAAAATTTGATTATTCAGTACTGGCACAGCAGTGGTTCAACTATTTCTTTGCAAAGTATACCTTTAATACTCCGGTTACGGCCGTTCAAAACCGTATTTGTATTACAGCACCAAGGTACATTCTGTATCATGCCCTGCAGATAGCGGGCTGCTAATTTCATTTTACAGTTTTTAATGATTCGTTATGGTTTGTATTTCATAATACAGATCCGTAAACATCATTTTCCCTTTTTACATTTTTGAACCTATTTATTTGCCTTTTGAAAAAGGTGAACAGGATAGTGTTTGTTCAATTTTAAATAAAAATACTATGCACTTAACACCGAGAGAAACGGAGAAGCTTATGCTATTTCTGGCAGGAGAGCTGGCTCTAAAAAGAAAGGCTAGAGGCCTTAAATTAAACTATCCAGAATCAATCGCACTGATCAGCCACTTTTTGCTTGAAGGAGCAAGAGATGGTAAAAAAGTAGCCGAACTGATGCAGGAAGGCGCAAATCTTTTAACTAAAGATGATGTGATGCCAGGTGTGTCAGAAATGATCCACGATGTTCAGATTGAAGCTACATTCCCTGATGGAACCAAGCTGGTAACCGTACACAACCCAATCCGTTAATCCTATTTATTATGATACCAGGAGAAATTTTTGTAAAAGAAGGTACGATCATCTGCAATGAAGGCAGAGAAACCGTAAAAATAAAAGTGACCAATACAGGAGACCGTCCTATTCAGGTAGGTTCACACTTTCACTTTTTCGAAGTAAATAAAGCAATGAGCTTTGACCGCGAAAAAGCTTTCGGAAAGAGACTGAATATTGTAGCAAGTACAGCCGTACGTTTTGAACCGGGAGAAGAAAAAGAAGTGGAATTGGTAGAAATAGGAGGAACCAAAAAAGCAATGGGCTTCAATAACCTTGTTGATGGACAGGTAGATTCTGAAGATCAGAAAAAAGCAAGCCTTGCAAAAATTGAAGAGTTAAACTTTAAAAATCACTAAGATGAGCTTACACGTAGACAGAAAACAATACGCCAATATATTAGGTCCTACTGCCGGAGATAAAATCAGACTGGGGGATACTGAAATCATTATTGAAATTGAAAAAGATTTCACCCATTACGGAGACGAAGCTGTTTTCGGAGGTGGTAAAACCGTACGTGATGGTATGGGGCAGAATGTTACTGCTAAAAGAGATGAAGGAGTTCTTGATCTTTGTATCACAGGTGCCGTTATCATCGATCACTGGGGAATCGTAAAAGGGGATATCGGGATTAAAGATGGTAAAATCGTAGGAATCGGTAAAGCTGGAAATCCTGATACAATGGACGGTGTATCTCCGAACATGATCATCGGTGCTTCTACTGAAGTTCACGGTGGAAAAGGATATATTGTGACTGCCGGAGGTATTGATACCCACATTCACTATATCTGCCCACAGCAAATTGAAACTTCTCTGTACAGTGGAATCACTACTATGATCGGAGGGGGAACAGGACCGAATGACGGAACCAATGCTACAACAGTAACTCCTGGTAAATTCAATATGCAGAAAATGCTTGAAGCAGCAGAAGAATATCCAATGAACTTAGGCTTTTTCGGAAAAGGAAACTGTTCTGCAGAAGAGCCTATTGAAGAGCAGGTGGAAGCAGGGGCATTAGGCGTAAAAATCCACGAAGACTGGGGAGCAACGCCTGCAACGATTGATGCTGCATTAAAAGTAGCTGATAAATATGACGTTCAGGTAGCCATCCACACCGATACTTTAAATGAAGGAGGTTTCCTGGAAGATACAATGAGAGCGATCAACGGAAGAGTCATTCACACGTTCCACACAGAAGGAGCAGGTGGAGGACACGCACCGGACATCATCAAAGCGGCGATGTATCCAAACGTATTACCTGCTTCTACAAACCCTACGCGTCCTTACACGATCAATACCATCGATGAGCACTTAGATATGCTGATGGTTTGCCACCACTTAAGCAAAAACATCCCTGAAGATGTGGCATTCGCAGACTCACGTATCCGTCCTGAAACCATTGCCGCAGAAGATATCCTTCATGATATGGGAGTTTTCAGTATTATGAGTTCGGATTCTCAGGCAATGGGAAGACCAGGAGAAGTCATCACAAGAACCTGGCAGACAGCAAGCAAAATGAAGGAGCAGAGAGGTGATTTAGCTGAAGATCAGAATAGCGGAAACGATAACTACCGTGCAAAAAGATATGTAGCTAAATACACGATCAACCCAGCAATTGCACACGGTATTTCTGAATATGTAGGGTCTCTTGAAGAAGGGAAATTAGCGGATTTGGTGATCTGGAAACCAGCATTATTTGGAGTTAAACCGGAAATGATTGTCAAAGGAGGATTTGTAATCGCTGCTAAAATGGGAGATCCGAATGCCTCTATTCCAACGCCACAACCGGTGATCTATAGAAATATGTTTGGGGCTCATGGAAAAGCAAAATACGGTATTTGCGCCAACTTTGTTTCTCAAATCTCTATTGATAACGGAACAATCGCTTCTTATGGATTAGAAAAAATGATCCTTCCGGTGAAAAACTGTAGAAATATTGGAAAGAAAGACCTTATCCATAACGATAAGACCCCTTTAATTGAAGTGAATCCTGAAAACTATAAAGTAACGGTAGACGGTGAATATATTACTTGTGAACCGGCAGAAACACTTCCTTTAACTCAGTTGTATTACTTGTTCTAAGATAAATTCTATTAATATAACCTAACAGGTTTCAACAACCTGTTAGGTTTATTCAACGACAAAAAAAATTTATCAGGCAATATTTTAAAACAATTATAGAACTAAGTTTAGAATGAAATATTTAAATAAAACAGTTTTTTCTCTTGCTGTAGCCGGGATGTCTTTGCTTTCGGGTCATGTAAATGCTCAGTTTTTGGGTGGACACAGGCTGAAGAGCGATGAAGACGGACCAAAAGGTCAATTTATGATGTATGGTTCATTGGATTACTCAAAGGTTACTACCCCTACGAATAGCAGCAGTACCGTTTCCAGTGCACCATTGGGAGTAGGATACTTTATCAATAATAATGACCTTGTCGGGGTTAATTACGCTTACTCTCAAAATTCTGTGAATCATAATGTGGTGTATAAGCAAAATGAGGCCGGAATCTGGTATAGCCCTTCACTAATGCTTGGAAAATACTTTGTACTGATCGGGCAGATAGATGCACATTATGTTTGGGGACAGCAGCAGGCAGCAACAGCGGATGCAATGCAGAACTTTAATGGATTCCGCATCCGTGCTTACCCTTTGATCGGAATCTTATTAGGTGGCGGTTGGGCCTTGAAATTCAAGTTTGCTGAGCTTTCAATGCTTCAGACTAAAACGAAAGAAGAAGGCTGGACGAAGAGCTATGTAGCGGGACTTAGTGGCTCAACATTCGGGGTGGGTATTTCTAAAAACTTTGACTTCAGAAAAAAATCGGCTAAAGATGATAATTAATCAGACCATAGGCAATCTCACCGAAAATCCTACAGAAAAGAATATAGATTATCTGGATCTTGAATGGTTTGAAACCACAAAAAGAATCCAGCGCAAAAAAACCAGAAATGGAGTAGATGTTGCCATCAAGTTTCTTAAAGAAGGGCAGCGTTTGCGTGAAGGAGATATTCTTTTTGAGGATGCAGAAAAAGTAATCGCGATCAATGTCCTGGAAACAGAAGCGATCGTAATGGTTCCCGGCTCTTTACTGGAAATGGGAACAGTATGCTACGAAATAGGGAACAAGCATATTCCGCTTTTCATTCAGGATGATAAAGTATTGCTTCCTTTTGAAATGCCGATGTTCAGATGGCTGGAAGCAAGTGGTTTTAAACCGGAAAAGCAATCCGTAAAACTGCTGAATCTCCTTAAATCCAATGTAGAACCTCACGGACACGGAAGTCTTGGCTCTACAATTTTTACCAAAATCTTAAAAATGGCCGCTCCGAAAGATGAATAATATAAACATAAACTTTTTATCAGGACTGCTTCATCTGGCTGATCCTACGCTTCCTATCGGGGGGTATACCCATTCCAACGGACTTGAAACCTATGTACAGGAAAGAATCGTTCATAATGCAGAAACAGCGAAAGAGTTTGTACAGAACATGCTTCAGTATAATCTTAAATTCAATGACGGTGCTTTTGCAAAACTCGCTTATAAAGCAGCAGAAAAAGGAGATTTACAGGCACTTTTGGATCTCGACAATGAGTGTAATGCCATAAAATGTCCTAGAGAAATCCGTCAGGCCAGTCAGAAACTGGGGTTGAGATTAATAAAAATATTCAAAAGGAGAGAAAGTTTCCCTTTTATGGAGGCATTTGAAAAAGCAGTTCAAAATAAAGAAGCTAATTCTCATTACTGTATTGTCTTTGGAGTCTATGCTTATTTAATGAAAATTCCTTTATACGAAGCATTGCTGGGATTCTACTACACTTCTGTTGCCGGAATGATCACCAATGCCGTAAAGCTGGTACCGCTGGGACAGCTTGATGGGCAAGATATCTTATTCGCTCTATATCCTGTCATGGAAAAAACTGTTTGGGAAACTATGGAACTGGACAGAGATATGATAGGACTTTGCAATACAGCCTTTGATATCAGATGTATGCAGCACGAAAGGTTGTATTCAAGACTTTATATGTCGTAATACGAAAAGATAAAAAGGGAAAATGAATTGAATGTAAATAACATTTGCTGAGTGAAGCGCCCTTGCGATCTTAAAATATTCACAATCAAAAAAATCTTAGCGCTCTCAGCGTTAGAAAAATAAAAACAAAGCAAAAATTTAGAAAAAATGGAAAACAGAAAATATATAAAAGTAGGAGTAGCAGGACCTGTAGGGTCAGGAAAAACTGCATTACTGGAACGTTTAAGCAGAAAATTATTCGGGAAATATGATCTTGGAGTAATTACCAATGATATTTACACTAAAGAAGATGCTGAGTTTATGGCTAAAAACAGTCTTCTTCCTCATGACAGAATTATCGGAGTTGAAACAGGAGGCTGTCCTCACACGGCGATCCGTGAAGATGCCAGCATGAACCTTGAAGCAGTAGATGAACTGGCAGCCCGTTTCCCTGAAATTGAACTGGTTCTTATCGAAAGTGGAGGAGATAACCTTTCAGCAACATTCAGCCCGGACCTTGCAGACGTTACTATTTTCATTATTGACGTTGCAGAAGGAGAGAAAATCCCTAGAAAAGGAGGTCCTGGTATTACAAGATCAGACTTGTTAATCATCAATAAAATTGACCTTGCCCCGTATGTAGGAGCCAGCCTTGAAGTTATGGAGAACGATGCCAGAAGAATGAGAAAAGGAAATCCTTTTGTTTTTACCAATCTTAAAACAGATGAAGGGTTGGATAAAGTGATCGGATGGATTAAAAAATACGCTCTTTTAGAAGAAATTGAAGAACCGAACTTAGTAAGATAAATGGATAGTCGTTTAAATATTATTGCAGGATTCAAGGGTGGAGAATCTTATGTGAAAGATCTTTATGTCTCGCTTCCTTTCAGAGTAGTTTCTGTAGGGCAGAGAAAAAGTGACAAAAAGCTCTATCAGATGGTGATGAGCTCCTCCCCGGGAATTCTGGATGGTGACCATTACCATTTGGATGTAGCCCTTGAAAAAGGATCTTCCCTTCAATTGCAGTCGCAGTCATATCAGAGACTGTTCAATATGGAAGACAAGGCTGTTCAGGAACTGAATGTAACCATGGAGGATGAAACCTCTTTCGCTTACGTTCCGCATCCTATTGTTCCACATGAAGATTCTAATTTTAAGAGTAAAGCTAATGTTCATATCGGGAAAAACAGCCAGATCATCATCAGTGAGATTATTACCTGCGGAAGGAAGCATTATGGAGAGGTTTTTAAGCTGAGACGTTTTCAGAATCTTATGGAGATCTATCATAATAACAAACTGGTAGTAAAGGATAACGTAGTAATTCAGCCTGGCTTGATTCCGATAAGTAGTATTGGTAACCTGGAGCAATATACCCATCAGGGAACTCTGATTTTCTACAGCACAAAGGAAAATGTAGATAAAAACGGATTGATTGAAGAGATCGTTGAAGCCGCAGCACAACATATTGAAGAGATGGAAGTAGGAGTTTCAGCTATGGAAGATAACGGATTTGTAGTAAGAGCCTTAGGGCATGGGGGAGAATTGATGTACAACTTCTTCCTGCATGTTCAGGAAATCCTTTGGTCACTGGAGTAAAAAGGTAGCTTTGAGAGCCTTGTCAAGGTTTTAAACCTTGACAAGGCTGGAATTGGAAGAAAATAATATTGTTTTAACGGACATTGTCACCATTCAATAGAAGCGGGCTTTAGCCCGCATAAATAAAAAGAAATCTTCCACTGGCTTTAGCCAAAACGTAATAAGAATCTGAAATAACAGAATTAATAGAAAATGGACAGTACAGTTTGGGCATTACTTTTAAGTGCCGTTTCAATAAGTTTTATACACACGGCCTCAGGACCGGATCATTACCTGCCCTTCATCGTGATTTCAAAATCCAAAAAATGGAGCGGAATGAAAACCGCAGTATTAACAATGGTTTGTGGGCTTGGACACGTCCTGAGTTCCCTGGTACTTGGTTTTATCGGAGTGTTTCTGGGCTGGCAGCTGAATAAAATCTCCTGGTTCCAGGACATCAGAGGAAATTTCTCAGGATGGGCATTGCTGATCTTTGGTGGAGTTTACTTAATCTATGGTTTGATTCAGGCCATAAGAAATAAACCTCACAAGCATTTTGATGTGATGGGAGATGATGTTTATGTGTATGAACATAATCACAGTGAAGTCGTAATGCCGCAGACCCGAATAAAAGTAACCCCGCTTGTCCTTTTTATGATCTTTGTAATGGGGCCAAGTGAACCATTAATTCCTTTATTATTCTATTCGGGAGTTAAACATTCTATGTCTGAAATCGCAGTTCTGGTAACCTCATTTACTGTTACTACTGTTTTAACAATGCTTGGAATGGTGCTTTTAGGACGTTATGGCTATTCAACATTATTCAATACCGAAAAGCTGGAAAGATATATGGGAGTCGTAAGTGGCGCTGTGATAACAGTCTGCGGAGTTGGGATGGTCTTTCTGGGCTGGTAAAGAGGTTTGAGGGTTTTAGAGTAGGAGAGTAAGAATGTTTAAAGTTCAAGGTTTGAAGTTTAAGGTGACCATCTTTTCACTGATGATTTCCCATTCATTATTCACTTGCGAATCAAAATTGACTATTGAAATCTAAAACTAAAATGTCTCTCATCTCTTCGTCTATTATCTTTCATCTCTATCCATAATCTCCAATTTATTTCCAATCAATAATACAATTTAAAAAAACTATGGACGAATTTTTCAAAAAAATACCCTTTTTAGACAATGTTTTAAAAGGAATCGGGCAAATTATGCTTCAGGAAAACAGATGGACCGGACTTCTGTTTCTGATAGGAATCTTTATGGGAAGCTGGCAGTGCGGAGTTGCAGTATTGCTTTCAACAGCAGCCGGAACCTTTACAGCCATGAAGCTGAAATATAATCAATCTGAAATCAATGCAGGATTATACGGTTTCAGTGCTGCACTTGTGGGAGTGGCGTTGGCTTTTTTATTCGAAACAACAATTTTAATTTGGATACTTATCTTATTGGGAGGAGCATTAGCAGCTGTTATTCAGAATTTCTTTATCCAAAAGAAAATCCCGGTGTTTACTTTTCCTTTTATTATCATTACATGGATATTGGTATTTGCTTTACACCATTTCACTCATATTCCGCCATCAGCAATGTTGAGCGCTGAGGTAATCCCATCAAAATATGATGATTTTCTTACCTGTACCAATGGTTTTGGAGAGGTAATATTCCAGGGTGGAGTACTTTCAGGAATGATTTTCTTCCTGGCAGTTTTCATCAGTTCACCCATTGCTGCTTTATATGGATTGGCGGCATCTATTTTGGGTGCAGGGCTGTCACAGTTGAATGGTGAACCTATCAAAGAAATCCACATGGGATTATTCGGATTCAACGCCGTTCTTTCGGCTATTGTATTTGCAGGAGTGAAAAAAAGAGATGGTTTATGGGTGCTTATCGCCGTTTTTTTAACGATTGTCATTGATGATCTTCTTATCGATAATCATTGTCTGGATGTAGTGGGTGGAGTATTCACATTCCCATTCGTAGTAGGAACATGGATCACTCTTTTGATTCAAAAGGTATTTCTTAAAGCAAAAGTATAGACTTGGTTTGAGGGTCTGAAGGTTCTAGAGTTTGAGAGTTTTAGGGTTTGAGAGTAAGAGGGGTTAAAGTTCAAGGTTGTCATCCTTTCACTGGTAATTGGCAATTCACCATTCACTTGCGAAGCAAAATTGACCATTGAATTTTAAGACTAAAACATCTATCATCTCTTCGTCTATTATCTATCATCTCCCTCTAATTTATAAACGTAACAAAACAAAAAATGAAAATAACTAAAATAGCAGCCGCTTTTCTTGTCATGGCATTCAGTGGAAAAATGATGGCGCAGGAAGCAGAAAAGCAGTTGCAGATCAAAGATGCAGATGACAAATTTCCTATTGCAGATGCATTGGTAAAATATGACCACGGAAATACCCACACACATACAGGAACAGATGGTACTTTTGCAGTTCCTGTGAAATCACTTCCTGATACATTGGTGATCAGCCGTCAGGGATATGATGAGGTAAAATGGGTGGTTACCAATGAAGATGATAAAAATAAAGTTTTTTTTTTACAGCATAAGCCATTTCAGATCTCCGAAGTAGCCATTAATCACAGCTCCTTTTTATCGGCCATTACAAAGGTGGATCTGAATAAATTTCCGGTGAATTCAGCACAGGATTTATTGAGAAAAGTACCGGGTTTATTTATTGCGCAACACGCTGGAGGAGGAAAGGCTGAACAGCTTTTTTTAAGAGGATTTGATGCTGATCACGGAACCGATGTAAGCGTAAATGTAGACGGAATGCCGGTGAATATTGTTTCCCATGCTCATGGACAAGGGTACTCTGATCTTCACTTTGTGATTCCTGAAACGGTAAATAATATAGATTTTGGAAAAGGAGCTTATTATATGGACCGTGGAGATTTCAATACTGCCGGATATGTCGATTTTCAAACGTATAACGGATTGAAAAATAGTATGATTAAACTTGAAGGTGGCTCGTTCAATTCAAAAAGAGTATTGGGAATGTTCAATATTCTGCATGATGATCTGGGAAGGAAGAATGCTTATATCGCTGCTGAATACAATTATACCGATGGACCTTTTGATGTAAAACAAAACTTCAACAGGGTAAATATTTTCGGAAAGTATAACCAATGGATTACCGATAACGATTATTTCAATATCCAATTTTCAACATTCAACTCCTCATGGAATGCTTCCGGTCAGGTTCCGGAACGTGCAGTGAATGAAGGAATCATTGGAAGATGGGGCAGTATAGATCCTACTGAAGGCGGAAAAACTTCCAGAACAAACCTTCAGATGAATTTTAAGCATATTATTTCGCCATCTGAACAGATTGATGCAATGGCTTTCTATTCAAAATATAACTTCAACCTGTATTCTGATTTTACATTTTTCTTAAAAGATAAAGATCACGGGGATGAAATCCAGCAGACCGACGGAAGAAACATCTATGGAGCCGAGGTAAAATATACCAAAAGTTTCTCCCTTCCCAACAGTTCATTAAACTGGACTTCCGGAATTGGGTTGAGAAACGATGATATTAATACCTTACAGCTAAATCATGTTTATCACAGAGATATGCTTCTTGACAGACTGTCTGATGTGAACGGAACAGAAACGAATCTCCATGCCTATTCAGGGTTGGTTTGGAAAACAGGAAAATGGACGATCAATCCGGCGGTAAGGGTAGATCATTTTATCTTCAATATGCATAATCTGCTAGATCCTGAACAACTGCCTTCCGGACAGTCAAAAGAAGCAACGAGAGTGAGCCCTAAACTGAACTTCTCCTATGCGCAGAGCGATAATGTAATGTGGTTCCTGAAAACAGGAATGGGATTCCATTCCAATGATATGAGAGTAGTAGTGACCAATAAAAACGAAAATACTCTTCCATATTCTATCGGAGCTGATTTCGGAGTAAGATTACACCCGTTCAAATCACTGATCATTACCCCTGCTGTGTGGTATATGGATCTTCAGCAGGAATTTGTATATGTAGGAGATGATGCGGTAGTAGAACCCTCCGGAAAGTCAAGACGTTTCGGTGCCGATCTGGGAATCCGTTTCCAGCCATTGGAGAACTTTTACCTGAATGCAGACATCAATTATTCTCATGCAAGATTTATGGAAGAGGAAAAAGGACAGGATTATATTCCGCTGGCTCCGGTAGTAACCAGTACAGGATCTGTAAACTGGGACTTCCTGAATGGGTTTTCTTTAGGTCTTCAATACCGTTATCTTGGGGAAAGACCGGCAGTAGAAGATAACAGTATTAAGACAAAGGCTTATTTCGTGAATGATCTGGTACTTTCTTACAACCGTCAGAAATGGGGGGCGAATATTCAGGTCAATAACCTGTTCAATGTAAAATGGAATGAAGCTCAGTTCGCCACAGAAACCCAACTGAAAGGCGAAGCAGAACCTATCACAGACCTTACCTATACCCCGGGAAGCCCGTTTGGAGTAAGAGTGGGAGTGTACTATAAGTTCTAGAGTGGGAGTGTTTGAGAGTAAGAGGGTTTAATTCTTAGGGTTTAAGCGCTATTTTCAAATTAACTCATTCTCAAATTTTTAAATCCTCTTCGCTCTACTTTATAAATTTTGTCTAACTTTAATTTATCATAATATCAGAATGGAAGTTTTATCCAATTTTCAATATAAAAAGCTTTTTCTACCTAATATCACGGAGAAAATATTAGCTAATAACGCAGATATACAGCTTTACCGGATAGAAAATTACCTTAAGGGGATCTTGATGCCTGTCATTCCGTACCGTACCACGTTTAACTTTATTATTTTCGTTACGAACGGACATATCAAACAGTATCTTGAAAATAAAGAATATCACGCTGAAAAAGGCGGAGTGATCTTTATTAAACAGGGAACCATTACCGCTACCGTAGAACTTTCTGATGATATTGAAGGTTTCTTTCTTGCCTACGAAAATAATATCCTCTCCGAGCAGGAACTACCCAAGCATAAAAGCAGTATTTTCTTCATGACTCCTTTCCTGAATCTGGATAGCCTGACCTATGGAACGATTACCCAGCTTCTGCCGATCATGGAACAGGAACTATGGCTGAGTAATCTGAATATTAACGATGTTGTAGTCACTATGCTTCATCTGATTCTGATCAAAATGCTGAGCACAGATTCAGATACCCATCATAAATCTGCCACAAGGCCGATGGAGTTATCACTCCAGTTCAGGGATCTTTTATTCAAGTATCATGTGGGTGAAAAAAGAGTAGCATTTTATGCTGATAAATTGTCTGTAACAGAAAGTTATCTGAATAAATGTGTTAAAAGTGTGACCCAAAAGTCACCGAAACAATGGATCAACGAGATTGATATCAATTACAGTAAAGCATTACTGCATTCCAGTAAAGATATTGCAGAAATTGCTTATGAGTTAAATTTCCACACCGCATCTCATTTTACCCAACTTTTCAAAAAAATTGCAGGAATTACGCCGAAGGATTACAGGACTCAGTTTTTGAGTAATAGAGTTACAGGATAGGCTGGAAGCTGGAAGAAGGATGCTGGAAGTGCTGTCAGACGATATTATAATGGATGTCGTTTTTAATTAAAATTAATTCAGTCTTTGAGTAATAGAGTTACAGGATAGGCTGGAAGCCGGAAGAGGGATGCTGGAAGTGCTGTCAGACGATATTATAATGGATGTCGTTTTTAATTAAAATTAATTCAGTTTTTGAGTAATAGAGTTACAGGATAGGCTGGAAGCTGGAAGAGGGATGCTGGAAGTGCTGTCAGACGATATTATAATGGATGTTGTTTTTAATTAAAATTAATTCAGCTTTTGAGTAATAGAGTTACAGGATAGGCTGGAAGCTGGAAGAGGGATGCTGGAAGTGCTGTGGGATGATGTTGTTATGAAAGATATTTTAATTAAATTCAGATAAAAAGTCAACAATTGATTTTTCAGCCATCAATAACTTCCACCTCCCAGCCTCCATCTTCCAGTCCAAAAATCCTACAACTTCTCATTCTCCAAAATCTTAATCACCAGCTTTTCCTCTTTTGTCAGATCGGCCTTTCCATCATTTTCTTCGATGATTTCCAGTTCGTCAAGATATTTTTTGATGGTATTGTTTTCGTAAAGATTGATTACTAAAGGGTGAACGTAATATTTTCTGCAGACTGTAGTTGTATTTCCGAGGTGTTGGGCAACAATGTCCAGGGCTTCTTTTACATTCTTTTTGTATTGAGTATCATTTTCAGCATATCCGATCTCTTTAAAAGCAATCAGGGCATTAACTGTTCCGGACCATGTTCTGAAATCCTTGGCTGTAAAATCTTCTCCGCTTATTTCTTTTATATAATCATTCACCATCCCGGAGTCAATAGAATGCCGGGTTCCTTCATCATCCAGATACTGGAAAAGCTCCCTGCCGGGAATCTCCTTGCATTTTTGTACCAGTTTTGCCAACCTCTTACTTCTGAGATCAACATGATGCATAATGCCTTTTTTCCCTTTAAATGAAAAAGTTATTTTTTGTCCCCTGATTTCAACATGTTTCCCCTTCAAGGTGGTTAACCCGAACGAACCATACAGTTTTTCATAGATTGTATTGCCAATACGGATATTGGTTCTCTGCATAAGACTGACAATAAGGGCGAGTATTTTCCGTTTTTCAAAATTCCTCAAAGCAAGATCCTGCTCTATATGAAGTCTGATATTGGGTAAAGCATACCCGAACTGAAGCATTCTGTAGAATTTTGTATGGTTTCTTAAAGCACTCCATAAAGAGTGATAGCGATATTGCTTTCTCTTTTTTATATCAAAACCGGTCGCCTGAAGATGACCATTTTCTAAAGCACAGATCCATACATTTTCCCATGCCGGAGGGATGACAAGCTTATTGATTCTGGTTATTTCATCCTTATTGCGGATCTTTTCTCCATCCTTATAATAAGAATATTTCTTTCCAGTTTTCTTACGTGTGATTCCGGCGGTTTCTGCATCGGTGGTATAAATAAGATGTACCGCCTTTGCAGAAGCTTCCGGATCCTTCATGATTTTAACAATCTTTGATGGCTTAAGGTGAGAAATAATCTCTAAATCTGTATTCTTCTCCATGGAAAATGGTTAAGAGTTTTTACCCTTCGAAAAAATCAGTAAAAGAATCACTACAATTATACAGACTAAGAAAATTCCCCACCACATTCCGGCCTTAAAAATTGTTCCTACTGCTTCACAACTTGTTAGTGTTAACAAACTTAATATCATTATACTGTAAAAGCTCCACTTTTTCATAGGTAATATTTTTGGTGTTTATTAAATTCTGAGCCGGTCAGCTTTCCAGTTTTTGATTGATCTTTTGATCTCATCTCCGGAAATGTTTTCATGCAAAGCTTTATATAAAAGCTCTTTAAACTCATCATCATACGTAAACCTCAGGGCTGCAATCTGGTCAAATCTTAACTTATCAGTTGTTTCATCAGACCTTTTATTAAAAATCTCAAAATACCGCTGCTTAAATTCAAGGATCACCATACGGTTCTGAAGTCCTAAAGCATAATGCTGTCTGGTCATAAACGCCAGATAAAAAAGCAGAAAAATCACGATTGAAAATAGAATCCAGATCAACTGATTACCGGGATCACCCCAAATTTTATAGATTCCTAAAATCTCCAGTATAATTAATAAAGGAAGATAAATAAAGTGATGAGGTGGATAGAATTTTCTGTGGTTATTATAGTTCTGCTGTTTCATAGGTGTAATGTAGCAATAATCTTTCCAAAAATTTATTATTTTAATATAAAAAACGTATTTTATGGTATGAATTCTATATTTTTCATAAAAATATAAGTTGAATTTTACTTTATCGTCTATGTATCTACGTGGTAAAAAATAAGTTTTTATTTAAACCACATAGACTAGAGTATTTGAAGATAAGGGTTTAATCACAGATTAGATTGAAGAATACAGATATATAAGATTAATCAAACTTTAAAAACTATATTTTATTTGCCACTAATACACGAATAAAGAATCATTCGTGCATTAGTGGCCATAAAAAACAAGGTTATCTGTATTCCCAATAAAAATTCATGAAAAAATAATATATCATTAGGAAAATAGGGACTTTATTTGGCTTTTCGACTTCAAATTTTTCGTAACTTTCGGTGTTTAAAAATGAAAAGAATGACTTCAAAGGAAAAAGTTGCTGCACTTCGAGAAGAAATGCAGAAAAATAATGTTGATGCATTTATAGTATATTCTGCAGATCCTCACATGAGTGAGTACCTTCCTGAAGAATGGCAGGAAAGAGCTTGGCTGTCAGGATTTTTAGGTTCAGCCGGTTTTGTAGTAGTTACGAAGGACAAGGCTGGGCTTTGGACAGACGGAAGATACTTTACACAGGCTGCCATTGAACTGGACGGTTCAGGAATCGACCTTTTCAAAGACGGAATAGAAGGAACTCCTAATTATATAGATTGGATTATTTCTGAAATTCCAGCCGGAGGTAAAGTCGCTGTAAATGCCTTAGCTGCTTCCAATGCCAATTGGGAACTGCTTTCTCAAAAATTTAATTCAAAAAATATTACCCTTGCTGATATTCCTCTTTTAAAGGAGGTTTGGAAAGAAAGAGGAACACCATCTGTAAATCCAATCTTTGTACACCCTGTAGAAAGAGCTGGTAAATCTGTAGCAGATAAACTGTCTGCCATTCGTCAGAAAATGGAAGATCAGGAAGCTACTGTTCATATTATTTCAAGTCTTGATGATGTGGCATGGACCTCCAACCTGAGAGGAAGTGACGTACAGAGTAATCCTGTATTTTTAGGATATATTGTGATCACTAAAAATGATGCTGTTCTATTCACTGGTCTTGAAAAACTTGAAGTAGAAGCAAGAAAACAAATGGATGATTCTTTTGTAAAAATGATGCCTTACGAAGAATTTTATAACTATCTGAAAGCTTTCAAAAATGAAAAAGTTTTGGTTTCTCCAAACAGCAATCAGCAGATTTTTGAAACATTGAAGGCAGATAACCAATTTATCAAAGCTCCGGTACCAGGAAATCTGATGAAAGCTCAGAAAAATGAAACTGAGTTGGAAGGTTTCAGAAAAGTAATGGTAAGAGACGGTGTTGCGATGGTAAAATTCCTTTACTGGCTGACTCACAATGCAGGAAAAGAAGCGATGAACGAGTATTCTATCGGTGAAAAACTGAGAGGATTCCGTGCTGCTGGTGAAAACTTTGTGGGAGAAAGTTTCGGATCTATTGTCGGATATAAAGACAATGGAGCAATTATGCACTATTCTGCCAAGAAAGAAGGAAGTAAAGAAGTAACCAATGAAGATACAATCCTGGTAGATTCAGGAGGTCAGTATCTTGAAGGAACTACAGATATTACAAGAACTTTTGCGCTGGGAATACCTTCTGAAGAGTTCAAAAGAAATTCAACACTGGTATTACAGGGATTGATCCGTTTATCTATGGTAAAATTCCCTAAAGGAACAAAAGGAGTACATCTTGATGCCATTGCAAGACTTCCGTTATGGATGGAAGGTAAAGACTTCAACCATGGAACAGGACATGGAGTGGGAAGTTTCATGAACGTTCATGAAGGGCCTCAAAATATCAGAAAAGATTTAAACCCTCAGGATCTTCTTCCTGGAATGGTTTGTTCCAACGAACCTGGATATTATCTTGAAGGTCACTATGGAATCCGTCATGAAAACCTTATCGCTGTAAAAGAAGCAGAGAAAACGATTCACGGAACATTCTATGAATTTGAAACATTGACGTTCTGTCCGTTCTTTAAAGATACAGTGATAAAAGAAATTCTTTCAGAAAGCGAAATCGCATGGCTGAACAGTTACCACAAAACATGTGAAGAGAAACTGGCTCCTTATTTGGAAGGAGAAGTGAAAGAATGGTTCTTACAACTCGTAAACCCATTGTAATAAAAACTAAAGTCAATATTGGGATAACCTTAAACATTGAACTTTATACTAAACAAAATAATTGTTAGATCAGTAAAAGTCCTGTAAGTTGTTGCTTGCAGGGCTTTTTTATTTACACAACCGTATTTTTACGGATAAAATTGTAGGGATTCTCCTGATGACGGGAAATACAGCTCTGTTTATCTTTGTATCAACAAAACATCATTCATATCTTCATATAATAACTTAGTTATTCAAAACGGTAGATCATCCCAACCTGGGATGATTTTCTTTTTTTAATGAGCTGGGGATAAAAAATGCAGTTTTATAGTTTTGAAGCTGGAGATTACGAAAGTCAAAAGAATAAGATATCCTTTTTTCATTTCAACTAATTTATAGTGGCTAAGAGTAATTGTATCTCTAACAGTAACTTCCAGCTCCCAACCTCCATCTTCCAGCTATTTCCCTCTAACTTCCTTCCTCCGGATTTAATTTTCTAATAAGTTTTAGTTATTTTCGCCGTATTAAGAAAACCTAGGTCAATGGTACATGATTTTTTTCGGAGTTTTAATCTGTTTTCAGAAAATGAGATTGAAGAGTTTTTAAAGCTTTTTGAAGTCAGAAAAGTCAGTAAGAATGAGTATTTTATTCAGGAAGGTGAAAAATGCAGGGAAGTGGCATTTATACAATCGGGGATTTTCCGGTCCTTTTATCTTTCTGATGATGGAAAAGATATGACCTATTGTTTCAGGTTTCCCAATACGATGATGGCTGCATATTCTTCATTAATTTCGGATTGCCTCAGTAAAGAAAGTATGCAGGCAATTACTGATGCAGAGCTGCTGGTATTAAAAAAGGAAAAGATGGATGCCCTGATACAGGATGATCTCAATTGGACCAGGTTTTTAAAAACCATTGCTGAACAGGAGTATCTTGAGCTTGAAAAAAGATTTTTCCAGCTTCAGAGAGACAGTGCCAGCCAACGGTATGTGGCACTTCTTAAAAACTATCCGGATTATATTCAGAAAATTCCTTTACAGTATCTTGCTTCTTACCTCGGCATTACACAACGGCATTTAAGCCGCATCAGGAAAGAGATTTCTTTTTAGACATTTGTCCTGTTTATTCGTTTCCAAGCTCTCTAATTTTGTCAAAAAAAATAGATGGAGTATAATATTCTGATTATTGGAGGAAACGGACTGGTGGGTAAAACAATTGCCCGCATTTTACAGGCGAGAAATCCGCATATTAATATTTTTATTGGCGGACGTAAAGACGGAAATACAGAAAGACATCTGAAAATTGATGTTACCGATCCCGCTTCTTTTAAAGGTATCGCTGATAAAAAAATAAACCTTATTATTCTTTCCGTGAACGATAAATCTGATAACGTTCTCAAATATGCTATCGCTCATCATATTGATTATCTGGATATCACGAAACCTACACCAGCTCTGGTAAAAGCTTATGATATTGCCGGAAAGGAAGACATTAACAGCCGGATTGTTTTCGGTTCAGGCTGGATGGGGGGAATAGTACCCGGATTGGTTAGTATTCTGTCAAAAGATACTAATGATATTCAGGGAGTAAAGCTCTTTGTTTACTATTCTGTTAAGGATTTGGCAGGGGAGAGCTCAGCTCATTTTATGGCAGAAAATGTTGCAGTACCCTTTCATGATTATAAGAATGATCAGCCCGTTTCTATCAGACACTTTTTAAATACTGAACGCTTTGATTTTTCTTTTGGAATAGGAAAGAGAAGTGCCTATAATTTTGATGTTCCCGATTTGTATATTCTGAACAGGGTTGAAAGAATTCCGAATGTAAGTGTAAAAATGACTTATAATTCTAAGTTTATTACCTGGCTGCTGGGGAGTTTTCAATATCTCAGAATCTTTGATATTTTATCATTAAAAGAAAGAAAAATGATTTTCGGATCAAGCGGAAATGGTGATCAGGCAGTGTTCGAAATTGTTGTAAAAGATAAAAACGGTGATAAAAAACTAAGTCTGCAGAGTACCAAAGGACAGGCTGAATTAACGGCCTTGTCAGCAGTTCTGCATACAGAAGAACTGTTCAGAAATCCGCATGAAAACAATTTGTATTTCGGACATCAATTGCATGAGCCTTTATCATTGCTGGCTCAGCTTAACGCTTATGAAACGATTAATACTAATATAACACAATGAAAAAAATAGCCATTATTAACGGTCATCCCAATAAAGAATCTTTCAATTTCGGAGTTGCAGAAGCATATAAAAACGGAGCCATAGAGGCCGGAGCTGAAATAAAAGAAATTACCATTGCAGAATTAAAATTTAATCCCAATCTGCAGTTTGGGTATCAAAAAAGAATGGAACTGGAGCCGGACTTATTAAATGCATGGGAGATTATACAGTGGGCAGATCATCTGGTTTGGGTACACCCTGTCTGGTGGGGAGGTTTGCCAGCCCTTATGAAAGGTTTTATAGACCGATTGTTTCTTCCGGGATTTGCCTATAAATACAGAGAAAACTCTTTATGGTGGGACAAGCTTTTAGCCGGAAAAACAGCCCATATTATCACAACAATCGATCAGCCGGGTTGGTATTACCGTTTTATGTATGGAAGACCAAGTGTTAATCAGCTTAAAAAGTCAACGTTGGAGTTTTGCGGAATAAAGCCTGTAAAGGTAACCTATCTGGGGATAATCCGGACTTCCAATGAAGAACAGCGCAGAAAATGGTTGGATAAAGTAGCAGAATTAGGAAGAAAACAACGGTAAAACTTCCACTTTACTATAGGAATCAGCTTTTACAAATTTATATATGAAAGTTTTGACAGGAAACCGGAAAAAAGAATATTTCCCGGATAGCATTTTTAATCTTATTGTATCTAACAATTTTGAATAACAGAATCTTCCGGTTTCCTTGATTTTTATTTTTACAGTCCCTTTTTTCCTTCTAACCAATATGCCTGTGATCTGATACATTGGGAGGAAATTCCTTTAGCTTTAAGAAATCTTTTGATCAGGGACATGGTAGTGCCGTTTCCGGTAAGATAAAAAACTACATTATTATTGTCAATAGCCTGCTTTTCTTCCTTCAGAAAGTCGGTTAACGCTTCGATAATATCTATAGTATTATTTTTAGGAATGTGGTAGCCATATAAGTTGAGGGCTTCCAATGCAGATGAATCGTTGAGTTCATGAAGGCATATAAATTGCTGGGCAGGTCCTTCTACAGCTTCTTTGATGGAGAGGGAACTTCCCAGTGATGTTTCATCACCTATGGAAAAATGGATCGCTGCATCCGGATCAAAAAAACGTTTTCCTCTCGGCATTAATATTTTTAAAGAATCCCCAATGGTAAGGCTGCTGATAAAATGACTTCCTGCTGCCACCGGATCATGCATGTGGAATAAGACATCAAAAGTTCCGGAATCTTTATTGAAGTTGAAAGGTGAATAATTACGGTAATCCCTGTCATTGATCCTGATTCCTATGGCATAAGCCGGCTCAAACTCAACATCCTGTAAATCCGCAGAGAAGCGTATACGGCAGAGATCAGCCGTTACAGATTCTATATCTGTAACTGTACATTCTTTAAACTTTGAGGACAATACACTTTCTACAGTATCATTGATCCATTTTGGCAAGCTGGGCATACTATTTTTTATTGCAAAGGAAGCATCAAAATTAAGATCATCCGATAGCCGTTTCAAGGAAATGATTGGACTATTCGTTGTTTTTTATGATGTTATTTGGATCGAAAGAACTAAAATTAAATATTATCTGTTCTTATCACGGAACTCTGAAGGAGGCTGGCCTTCCAGCTTAGAAAATAAACGGCTGAAATAAGTATGGTCATTATAGCCAATTTCATAAGCAATCTCCTTTATGGTAAGATGGGTAAAGACCAGTAATCTTTTTGATTCTATCAGAATTTCCTGATGGATCCAGTGCTGAGCTGATTTTCCTGTCACTTCACGAATAACTTCTGTTAAATATCCTCTGGAAATATTTAGTAGCGCTGCATATGCTGATGGACTTTTCATGGTTTTGAATTCTGCTCTCACCAAAGTTCTGAAGGCTCTGGTTAACTGTAGAGCACGGGGTTCATGAGCCGTTTTCACTCTGTTTTCATGCTTGTAAATAAAGGCAAACATTCCTGTTAAAGCATGAAGCTGTGACTGAACAACCAGAGATCCTTCTTTAGATCCAAGTATTTCATCCGATAAAAAGAACTTGAGAAGTCTGGCAGAAGTATTTATCTTTTCTCTCCAGCTTTTACTGACGGATAGAGGCTGAATTTCTACCAATAGCTCTTCAAATACAGAACGCACAGTTTCCGGAATCAATTCTGCTTTCACTGCTACAAACCATCCTGAAACGTCTTTCATCATTAGTCCCTGATGTACCTGGCCCGGTAATACACAGAAAATGGCTGGGTCCTGTGATTCAACAGTTTTAAAATCCACCATCATTTTTACATGACCACTTTCCATGCAGGTAAAAATATAATTATTGTCCCGGTGTATTCCTTTATCCAGTAGCATATCTTCAGACTTATGATCACGTTGTTCCATTCTCTCAACAAGAATACCGTGTTGGGAAATATCATTTAGATCATAGGTAGGAATTGCCTGCTTCATCTTTTAAACTGGTTTCACAAATCTACGAAATACAGGATGATTGCTGTATTCTTTGCTTCATTAAGTTTTATTTTGTCAACTAGTGTAATAAAAAAACGTGTATCGGTAGCAAGGAACGTTTTTTTAATTTGAGGAAGCAATTATTTTGCTTTTGAAAATGCCATTTTCACCGCCAGATAAGTAAGTACACTGGCCATAAACCACTTTTGAACTTTAATCCATGCAGGATTATTATTGAAAAATAGAGCAACTCTTGCAGCTGTCAAAACAATTAAAAAATTCACAGTAAAACTTACCAGTACCTGAACTACTCCAAGTTCCAGACTTTGGGTTAAAATAGAACCATATTCCGGCTTGATGAACTGTGGAAAAAATGACAGATAGAAAACAGCTACTTTCGGATTGAGAACATTTGTTAAAAATCCAATGGTAAAAAGCTTTTTAGGACCGTCATGAGTACCATTATGATCGATGTCAAAAATGTTTTTTGACTTCGGTTTAATGGCCTGATACGCCAGATACAGAAGATATACCGTTCCGATGGTTTTAAGAACTGTGTAGGCAAGCGGAACAGCTAATAATACAGCCGTTAAGCCAAAAGAAACCATGATGATGTGAAACATAAATCCACATACCACGCCCATTAATGAAATAAAACCGGACTTTTTACCCTGTGTTATCGATTTTGAAATCAGGTAAATCATATTCGGTCCCGGGCTGATCACCAGGATAAGGGCTGCCAGAATAAAGAATGAAAGATCTTGAAGTGGGATCATTAATTTTTATGCAAATGTCTTGTTTCTTGCAATAAGAGACAAGAAAATCATCATACTTTATATCAGTCTGGGATAAAATATAGCTAAGAGTCACTCCCAGCATCATTCATCCAGCTTCCAAACTTTTCAAATCCTAAAAAAGCGTAAATTAGCCAAATCAATCAATGAATTCTTTCCAGACAAATGTCGAAATTAAAAGCTACAAGAGAACAGAAGAACCTTACTCAGGAAGAACTTTCAGAAAAATCAAAAATCTCTGTCAGAACCATCCAGCGGATTGAAGCAGGTACAGAACCGAAAGGACATACTTTAAGAGCATTAGCGCAGGCATTGGAAATTGAAGAAACTTCATTACAGGAAACTTTTGTAATTCCTGAAACCAAACCCAGTGATGAGATAACCCTTGAGACTGCTCCCGAGGTGAAGGAAGAACTACAGCCTGAGATCAATTATTCTCTTGTCAAAATCATTAATCTTTCTTCACTATTATTTACCTTATTGCCCCCACTGAATATTCTTGTTCCACTTCTTCTGATGTTTACCATGAAGCAGAGAAATAATCTGGTGAGACAGATCATATCTGTTCAGATCATATGGACGGTGATGGCACCTGTTGTATTTATGTTGGGGATCTTTTTAAAGCTTGGAAGACAGTTTACTCTGGTTCTTATGATCGTCATTGTGCTCTCTAATATCTTTATAATCCTTCGCAACGCTATGGAAATTGACCAGAATAAGAAAATGTATTTTCGGCTGAATTTCAATATGATATAAATCCTGTCAGGACTTTGTCGGGTTTTTGTCGGGTTCTTTTTTAGGGATAAAATAAATGAAAATATAATCTTTGTCAAAAAATTAATCATGACAAAGACAGCTTTATTGAGTCTTCTTTTTTTCTTTCTGTTTTTTAATCCTATTCATGCGCAACTGCAAAAAACAGATCCTCTTTACAGAACGATTATATCAAAGGACAGTCTCCTTTTTTCGGTAGGATTTAATACCTGTAACAGTAAACAGGCAGAGGCTGTGCTCAGTGAAAATTTTGAATTTTATCATGATAAAGATGGCTTTTCAGATAAGAAGAAATTCATGACTGATTTTAAAAACGGACTTTGTAAAGCTTCCAGCGTATATCGCTATAAAAGGGTTTTAGTTGAGAAAAGCACACAAATTTATCCTATGTATAAAGAGGGAAAAGTCTATGGTGCTGTTCAGAACGGGGAACATCTGTTTTATGAAAGAGAAGGCAGCCAGGCTGAAAAACTGGTAGGGGAAGCTAAGTTTACAAATTTCTGGCAGCTGGAAAACAGCGACTGGAAATTGTCAAGATCATTGAGTTTCGATCATCATGCTAAAGAAACAATCGATCAGGGAATGGTTTTTAATAACGATCAGGAAATAGAAAACTGGTTGAAGGAAAATAAAATTCCAACACTTGGATTAGGGATTATTGAAGATGGAGAATTAAAACAGATCAAAGTTTTTGGTGATATTCAAAAAGGCATTCCAGCTCCGTATAATACGTATTTCAATGTAGCTTCTCTCACCAAACCTGTTACGGCAATGGTGGCATTACGTCTGGTAAGTCTTGGAAAATGGAAGCTGGATGAGTCTCTCGATGCGTATTGGATAGACTCGGATATTGCGAATGATCTAAGGCATAAAAAGCTCACAACAAGGCTCATTCTTTCCCATCAGACCGGATTTCCGAACTGGAGATGGATGAATGCTGACAAAAAATTAAGCTTTCAGTTTGATCCGGGTACCCAATATCAATATTCAGGAGAAGGCTTTGAATATCTAAGGCGCGCTTTGGAAAAGAAATTCGGAAAAACATTGGATCAGCTTGCCAGAGAGTTGATTTTTCAACCACTTCAAATGAACGATACTAACTATATCTGGGATCAGAATACTGACGAATCCAGATTTGCAATCGGATATAATGAAGAAGGAAAACCTTATCCGACAGAAAAAAATAAAACGGCCAATGCCGCTGATGATTTGCATACAACAATCGGGGATTACGGAAATTTTATGGTTAATGTAATGAATGGAAAAAATTTGAAACCGGAAGTTTTCCAGGAAATGATCAAAAAACAAATCAAGATAAGGGACGGTATATACTTTGGATTAGGTTTTGGAATTTATGATTTGGGAAATGGTAACTATGCTCTATCTCATAGTGGATCTGATCCCGGTACAAGATGCATTACTTTTGTATTACCAAAATCAGGGAAAGGAATTATCATCTTTACCAATACAGATAATGGTACTAAAATCTATGAAAAGCTGGTTCTTCATTATCTGGGTGAAGAAGGAAGGAAAATCGCTGATATAGAGAATAGATAATTTTTTTCTCGCAGATCAAACAAATTCTGCAGATTTTTTAGATCCGCTTCATCAGCGAAATCTGCATGAGATAAAATTAAACGTAAAGTTATCCATCCGCTTAGAAATATAACAGCTTGAATATAAGGCTTTGCGTTTTAAAAACATAATATTTTAGAAAAAACTAATAAGCATTCCCTATATAAAAAAGCCTGTCTTCAAAAGAAAAGACAGGCTTTATAAGTATTATTTCACCTTTTCCAAAAGATATAATTTTGCTCCGGAAAATGCCAGCTTAGGCATCAGATTACCTTCTAGCACCATCGTTTTACTGTTGACATCAATTACGGATATATAATTATTAGAATTGTATTCAATATAGTTTTCTTTTTCCTTGGTGATAGGATTTTTCCCGAATTCCAACGAGTATTTTACCCAATCTTCCTCATCAGAATTACAATGTACCGGCTTGAATTTAGATTTTTTAGCTTTAAAAATCATCTGATCAAAACCTCCTGTACATTCCGAAGAAAATGTGCTTTCAGGATTCAGGTCTTTGGTAAAATCTTCGAAAGAACCTTTATAAACACCTACTACCTTCCAGGTTCCATCTAAACGGTCTTCATCTATTTTGCCCTTTGCTTTGCTTACCGCCCAGCTAATCCCGTTAACTGTTCCTTTTACTGCCTTGTAGCCTATATTTACAGCTCCGGACACCACTTTAGTAGCTGTTCTTACCACACAGGAATTCAATACCAGAACAGCCGAAGCCAGAAATATCATTTTTTTCATATTGTCAAATTTTTTACGAAGATAAGGCTTTATGTTTAATGGGGGAGTAGAGGCTGGGAGCTGGAAGAGGGAGGCTGGAAGTTATTGAAGTGTAATAATGACTGGTTCTGTTTTTTAATTTGCTGGCAATATTTTGATGAATAGGAAGTAGGTAGTGGCTGGGAGCTGGAAGAGGGAGGCTGGAGGATATTGAAGTGCAAGCAATAACTGTTCTGTTTTCTTAACCTCACTTGCCTGGTTATATTGTAAACAAAAAAACAAGGCCGGTTGAATAGTAACTTTCAGCCTTCCGGCTTCCTTTCTTCTAATTTAAACTTTGTTGGCCAGCTTGTATTGTAAACTAAAAGACAAGGCCGGTTGAATAGTAACTTCCATCTTCCCTCTTCCGGCTTCCTTTCTAATTTAAACTTTTGTTGGTCATTTTGTATTGTAAACTAAAAGACAATGTCGGTTGAATAGTAACTTCCCACCTCCCTCTTCTGCCTTCCTGCCTTCCAATTCCCAGATTTTTTTCATAAGTTCGTTTGTTAAGAAATAATAACCATATGACTATCACTGTAGTTCTTTTATTAGTTTTCATCGTTTTTGCGGTAGTGTTCATTGGAATACTTGTCAGGCCACAGAAGATCAATACATTTTCCGGTACGGATTTTCAAACTCAGTTTTTAGATCAGTCTGCCCTTCAAAAAAGAGAGGATTATCTTACCAAGATGGATTCAAGACATCGTACGATAAGTATCGTTCTTCTGGTCTTCATGGTTATTGCTTTTTCCAGTCCTGTTGTGTATGCCTGGTTTGATACGCTGCATTATAAAGGAATATTAGATAAAGAAAGCTATGATATCCGCATTCGGGATAACAATCTGATGATGGGCGGAATGCTAGGAATGTGCGTATTGTTTTTCTTTATGATTTCACTGGTGAAAAGAAAGATGATACAAGGCTATAAGAGTGTGATATTAAGTCTGAGCCAGAAAGATTTTGAAAAAATGCTTGATATAAACCAATCGATGAACGGAGTAGACCGATTTACAATGTCACCTCCTTTTATTCTTAGCCAGTATGGGCTGCATGTATTTAAATTGGGCAGGGTACTTGCTTTTTTATGGGCAGATGTCACTGAGTTTAAAATGACCAGTGCGCCACGTGGAGGCTATTTCATAAGGATGAAGGTAAGAGGGAAATTATATTTTTTTACGATATCGGACCATACAATGTTGAATACACTCGAAGCCGAATGCAGACAACGGGGAATTACAATAGTATCGTAGATCTAGGTTTGTTTACTTTACCCAAGTTTTTACTGTTTCAAAGAAAAAATCATACAGCTTTTTGTCAATATTATTTTGATCGTGAATCCCTATATTATATTCTTTGAAGGCCAATGAGAAGGTAATACTATATGTTTTGGAGGTTTCTTCCGGCTGAAAAAGGTTACTCTGTGACAGGGTTTCAATGTATTGTTGAAATTGTTCCGGTGTGAGCTTTTTATACTTGGAAATCTCAACAGGATTCATGTTTTTGTCCTGTGAATGTCGGATGTAGTGAACGGTACCATCCTTTTTTATGGTTATACTTTCCCGGTCCCAGTCGTTAAGATTATAACGACCAATGTATAGAGAATCTGCTTTTTTAAAATCAATTTTATAGAACTTTTGGGGCTCATGATCTTGCTTGATCAAAAAAATTATCGGGTCATTGGAGGCTGGTATCTTATACTTTACTTTGGAATAATCATAATGCTTATTCAAAGAATCTGGCTTAAAAGAGATAACATCCTGTTTCAGATTATAGTTTCCCGATGTAAATTCCTTGGTGAGATAATCTCCCTGGTCATTCTGGTGATAAATATTAAATGTATGGTCATTATTTAACTGCAGCACTTCAGTAGAAGTACAGCAGCCATTGAATATAGGAAGCATAACAGATTGGGCAAGATAAGTTCCGGAAACACGATTGCTCTTATTACAGCTGTTCAACAGGATTGCTGATAAGAAGATGATGGCTGTTATTAATTTTACCCACATGATATTCTGCTTATTTATTCCTTTACAGGAGGAGCATATTTTTCAAAACCATACACAAGATGGTAATATAATTTGTTTTCCTGATACGTTTTTCCCATTGAAGTAACACTTTCTCCCTGTAATAACAGCTTTTTTTCAACCTGATTACTCTGATATTTTTTTAGCGTAGGCAGCAGATAAGAAACACCCGTTGTCTGCCATTGCTCATTATCATGAATGAACAGCCATTCATCTGCCTTTTTATTAAAATAGCAGGAGAGATTACCGCCGAGCTTTTTCGGGCCGGAATATTTCATCTTAAATCCCTTTTGGGTTAAGAGACTGTCTGTATTAACCTTTTTAGAAAAAAGCTTATACCATACCTCAGAAGATGTTAGAGTCTGTGCAGAAAACATGGATATTCCTGAAGTTAAGGCGATAAATAATAATATATTGATTTTCATTGGATTGAATTAATCAGTTTTCTTTTCCGGCTCTGTTTCCGTTTTTTCCTTTCTAAGCAATTTCCCTGTGGGGCTGAAATAATAATTTACATCATTTTTCTGGAAAAATAATTCCTGACCATAAAGATAGGCATCATTATATTCTAAAGGGAGAATGGTTTTCATCTGGAAATCCGATAAGCCAAATAAACCATTTTTCCGGATGATGATGGCAGTATCAGTTAAAGATACCAGTTCAATATCACTTAGTTTAATGATGTATTTTCCGTTTTTATCAATCACTCCGTACTGGTCTCCGATTCTGACGATAGAATAATACTGGTTTTTATCATTCATAAAATGAAACCCATGAATCTCATCATATAGAAACGGAACGAGAGTCTTATTTTGAATATCTATGATTCCCTTTTTACCATTCTTTTTTGCCTCAATAAGCGTGCTGTACATAGGATCAAGATCTTCGTATTCTATGGGAACCAAGATTTCATTTTTATCATTAACAATACCGTCGAGGTCATTTTTAGTGACCTTTATAAATCCATTTGATAAACCTATTGAGCTGTAAGTATTGTCTAAACCTATGACCCATTCTCCCTTACTGTTGAGAATCCCATACTTTTCTGTACCGGGAACATGTTCTTCCTTTCTTCTTCCGGATTCATCATATTCATGATCAGCTTTTGAAACCAGATAATAGCCGTCTGTATTATAAGTTGCTGAGCAAAACTGAGGTGGAACAACATTAGTCCCGTCTGAAAGATAATAACCAATATAGCCATTGGACTTAGAAATAGGATACAGCTCATCATACTTTTGAGCATTAAGCATAAGGAAGGAAGCAGATAAAAGTAAGGAAGCAGTTATTTTTTTCATCCGGGTTCTGATTTTTTGTCACTTCTTAAAATTACACATTATCAGGGATATTCTGTTCATCCTATTTTTTGTACTTTTAAAAATGAGATTAATAATGATGAAAATATTCCCTTTTATACTGCTGTTTCTGTTGGTATGCGCCTGCTCTCCCAAGGTGACCAGGCTGGCTGTTCCGGAAGATAAAGCAGATTTCGGAATCTCCAATCCTTCCAAAGCACTGTTTTTTGTAGAAAATGAAAGCATTATTGCATCAGAAGAACATATCAGCAATCATAAAGCAGTTGCAGACCATCTCTACAGACAGTTTGGAGGTGCTACAGAACGGGTAATGGTGGGCAGAACCAATGCTAAAGCCTTTAAATTTTCAAATGGAGCCACCACATGGTTTGTAAATGTTCAGTATTTTCCAAAGCGTACAGCGATGATTTTATTTGATGGAAAAAATGAACCCATCATTGAATACAATACCAAAAATTATGAACGTTTGGTGAAAAAATATTTATCCGAAGATCTGAAAAAGAGATCAGAAACTGATAAACAAAATCAGGCTGCCGAAAAAAAAGTCTCAAATGTCTGGAACTCCATAGATGCTGTTTCTTTTACTCCGGATCAGAAATATGCAGACCGGATTATTAATTACAGCAATACCACCTATTATCCTCTGACTTCTTTTGAAGACAGCGGAAATTGTAACGGACGCTTCATAAACATCATTTATCTGGATGAAAAACAGCAAAAAATAAGCTATACCAACAATATTACTTACAGGAACGGGAGAGTATTGGAGAATGTGTATTTACGGGATGGCATTGAAAGTATACAGAAGCATTATCTTAATAAAGTAGGACTATTGGATTCGATAGTGAATTCCGAGAATGGGAAAAGGGAAATGAAGCTTACTTTCAAATACCTGCCGGATCAATTTATCATTCATTCCAGCTGGGGAACCAGGGAAGAATTTCATTTGAATGGCAAAGGGCAGGTAGAGATACAATACAACTTCAATAAAAAAGATAAGATTACAAAAGAAACCTATTATACCTACGACAACCTCGGGAGAATACTGGTGGAAGATTGTATTTATGATGGTGAAAATCCTATCACCAATACCTATCAATATGATTCTGATACCAAAAGAATGTATTCAAAGCTGACCATCAAAGGAAAAGAAGGGAAAACAATTTCAGAAAATACATCTCAAATCATAGATGGAAAACAGGTCTTTACTGTTATTGCTGATGGGAAAATAGTAAACAAATCCGTTTCAACGCTGAACAGTAATTGTGAAGGAAAAGTGACCACTTATGACAGTCGGGGAACAGTCGTATCCGTGAGTGTTCAGAAAAGACGATGATGAATTATAAAACAACAAATGCTCAATAACCACATATGCTCAAAAAAAATTATTTACTTCTCTGTTTTCTATACATTCCAACACTGTTTTTGACCCAGACAAAGACCATGTATTTTGATTCCGGCTGGAAGGAAACCCAGAAATCAAATGCCATGTATTACCGCCCGCTTCCGTTTTTGAAATCAGGGACTTTAGAATTGCTCCGGGACTATTATGTGAAAGGAGATGTGCTTCAAATGCAGGGATACTTTGCTGGAGGAAAAACAAAAAATCTGGTAGGAGATGTCTTTTGGTATAGTTCTGATCAATATGATCATTCCGGATCTTCTTACATCAATAAAACCAAACAGAAAAAGCTGACCTATTACTTTGATGACGGCAAAATCTGGAAAACTGTAGAATACGGAGACAGTTTAAAATCAGGCAAAACTATAGAATATAAGCCGGACGGAAGTATTTTGGGCGAAGCCATTTATAAAGACGGTTATATTGAGTCCGGAACGGTAGGATATGTACATTCCGTTTCCGATTATAAGAGATACAATACAAAAACCGATTCTGACGAATTTATCAGTATACCACCCCAAGCAGGAACCCGGGAATATAAAAAGGTCTATTATTGGAAAAAAAATCTTAAAACAGCCGTAGAATACTCCTATCGTAACGATAGGGTAGTTAAGTCAAGACATTTTGATGAGAACGGAAATCTCATTCAGCAGATAGACAGTACTTCTTATTTTTATCCGGAAAAAGAGCTGAAGAACGGAAAATATTTCTATTACTATACTCAAAAAAGCGCTATAGCCGAGCCTCCTTCCTATATTGAATATAAAAGCTTTCCTTTTTCAGAAGTGAATATGGAGCAGGTGAGTTATATTGTTCAATATCGTGGAGCCCTCAGGTTTTTGGAAAAACATCCTGCTGATGATCTGTATAGGGAAGTAGAATACAATTTCTTTAAAGATAATGGAGCCGATTTTATCCAGTTAGAAAGAAATTATGATGATGCAATCTGGAAACCGATAGAAAAGTACAGGGATGATGAAGCTGTATTTATTTCTGTCTCTGATGTGGAAGCCTTATCCAAGGAGGCGGTCTTTCAGAGATTTTCCAAAAGAACATGGACGAATCTGTATTTTAAAAATAAACCTGTTTCTGAGCAGCTGTATCTCTCATCCTCCAATTTTATGGGAAAAAGAACACGGTATTCTTCGACCGGAAAAACAGAGATCAATGAAAAAGAATCCCAGCTCATTTACATTAGCCTGGCTCCCGGGAAATACATGATTCTCCGTAGAACCGGCGGATATTTCATCCCCAAAAGCTCCGGTGATGTGATTGAGGTTCCCAACTACGTTCAGGAATAATTTTCCCTATTAAAACTTAAAGATCATGAAACTTTCATTCAGAATATATTTCATTTTACCCTTTTTGGCTTCAGCCTGCCTGTTTTCCCAGGTTCGGCCTCCCAAACCTGTTCCCAGAATTATAAAACCAGGAGTTTCAATACCAGATCCTATTTTATATCCTAAATCTAAAATGTCTTCACGCGATTCTATTCAGCATGAAGTCAAAACACTCATGAGCAGGTATTATGACTGGAGTGATGAGAATACCGATCCTGAAACCGATCAGATTTTCGTTCTCCGTAAAAAAATAAAAGAGTCAAAAGGGCTACGTAAAACCCTCTATGAGTATTATCTGGCCAATATCTACACATCCTATATCAGTGATTACAGCTCAAGGATGAAGCAAAAAGATAGTACACCGCTTAGCGAACTCTCAGACGATTATAAAACCTGGGCTTTAAATGATTTCTACAGGGAAGCAGAGCAGTTGTACAGCCAGGTATTTTCCAATAAGCAAAAATTACAGGACGAAAAAACAGAACTTTGGAAACAGCTTATAGAAAATGAAGAATTCACAAAGTATAAACCTACTCTTTATGATCTTGTAGCAACAGATTATTTGAGATTTTTACAGAATCTACCCTTTGATTATGATCAGATTGCAAAGAAAAAGATCACAGAAATTAAAGAGGAGCTGCTGCAGTTTCACACCAAAGACTTAGATAAAACAGCTTTGATCTACCTTAAAAGCACGGAGATTGAAGGCGATGCAAAAGAGCAGTCAAACCAATTGATTGCATTGGCAGATGCTTTTCCTAAAGAGCCTTTTTCAGCCTATCTTCTTTATCAGGCAGCCATTCTTGAAAGGGAGGAAACCTCAGATAACAATTTTCTGACTGCCCATCAGCTCTGCCAAAGGGCTATTGATGATATTCCAGCTTCTAACTGGAACAGTCCCTGTAAAAATTTGATTAATTACTTTGAACGTTCAGATCTGGCCATCGAACTTCCGGAAAGGAATCTTCCAGGAGAATATATTCCTATGAAGACAACCTATAGAAATACCGATGAAGTAAAAATAGAACTGAGCAAGAGATCAGGTAAAATAGATTTTGATAAAGAACCTGTCTGGAGCGGATATTCTGTAAATGAAAAGCTGATTTCCTCTATCAATTCTACCTATAGTTATCAAAATTTCCGTACGGATATATTTCCGGTGAAAGAATTTGGGGATTACAGGCTTCATGAGACACTTTTGGCCATTCCACCCCTGGAAGAAGGATTGTATGAGATCAGAAGCTCTTTGGGAAATAATAACAACAGCAAGGTATTTGCCGTTTCAGACCTTTTTTATATAAAAAGATTTGAAGATAATACCAAGGTAACTTTACAGGCTCTGAACACCAAGACAGGGAAAAGCATGGGCAATGCAGAATACATCATGTATCAGAATATCAATGAATATGAACAGAAATATTCGGAGAAAAGAGAAAATAAACTGATAAAAACCGGAAATGGAGTCACTGATGCGTCAGGGATGTTTTCATTGCTAAAATCCAGGAATAGGGAATATGATGCCAGTATTATTTATTTTCCACAGACGAAAAAATATTTTGTCATTGATAGAGATTATCGTGAAACAAGAGGCCGAGAAGAAGAGAAGACCAAAAAGGAACCTGTGAAGAAGAACTTTATCATTTTTACAGACCGTGCAATCTACCGTCCCGGGCAGAAAATCTTTTACAAAGGAATTCTGGCGCAGGAATATTATGAAAAAACAAAGATCCTTCCTAAGCAGAAAGTGGAAGTAAGATTGGTAGATGTTAACTATAAAGAAATTGCTAAAACACAAGCTATTACTAATGAGTTTGGAAGTATTAATGGAGTATTTACGCTTCCATCCGAAGGAATCACAGGAAATTATTCTCTGGTGATGACTGCTGATCTGGGAGAAATTTCAGGGGAAAAGGAAGAGAATGTCATTTATGAGAATAAATATGTGAGGGTTGAAGAATACAAAAGACCGAAATTCCGCGTAAACATCAATCCTGCAAAAGAAGCATATAAGTTGGGAGATGAGGTAAAAGTAAGTGGGAAGGCAGAAGCTTTTTCAGGAGCTGATATTTCCGGAGCCAAAGTAAAATATGCAGTGAAAAGAAAGGGAATCTATTTCTCAAAAAACTATTTTGAAGATTATTATTTCCCAGCTTATAATGAAAAAGAGACTGAAATTACTCATGGAGAAATAACTGCCGACAATAATGGAAATTTCAGTATTTCATTTAAAGCAGAAGCAGATGAACTGGATCGTAAAAGTAAAATAAGAAACTATCAATATTTTGTATCTTTCTATGTAACTGATGGTAACGGAGAATCCCAAAGCAGTCAATCCATCATCAATATTGGTGATACAAAAGCTAAAATCAGTATTGAAGGCTCAGAGCAAATGCTCCAGAAAGAGTGGGAATCTGTAAAAATATCTTTGACTAATCTCAACGATCAGAAAATACAAGCTAAAGGAAAGCTAACCATTATTCCATTGAAAGAGGAGAACAAGATCCTGCTTCCTAAATTCATCAAAAAATCAGGGTACAACAGGTATAATTCCGAAGATTCTGAAGATAAAGTATTAGTACATTCCAGTTATGATAAAGAACTTTTTGATACCTATTTCCCATACATAAGTTATCCGTCGAATGGTGGAGTTAAGCCTAAAAAAGGAGAGCCTGTATTTTCAAAGGAATTCAATACTTCAGAAACTGAAACGGTAAGTCTCCATAAGAATCCCGAACCTGGAAAATATCTTTTAGAGGCAGAATCTGTTATTGGGCAGGATACCATCAAAACATTTAAGATTGTTGAAGTATTCGACAATGTTACTTTCAGAAACGGAAAGCAGTCTTATTTTGGGGTTCGTACAGATAAAGAGTCGTATATAGTGGGAGATAAAGCAATCATTACCTTTTATTCAGATTTTGAAGAAGGCTTTATGAATTACCGTTTTGTTCATGATGAAAAGAAAGATAATTATCAACAGGTGGCCATGAAGAATGGATCTGTAAATATTCCTGTTACCATTACTGATGCTGATCTGAAGGAAAGTCTGTACATTGAATATGACTTTATTCACGATAATGATTTCGCCAAAGGAACTTTAAAATTAGAGATTAAAGAAAATACGAACCGGAAACTTGAAATTACCACTCAGGTTTTCCGTGATAAAATTCAACCCGGAGTACCCGAAAAATGGGTATTAACCATTAAAGGAAAAGATAAGGAGAAAATTAATGCTGAGGTGCTGGCTTCTATGTACGATGCCTCTTTGGATCAGTTTGGGAAGAATGAATATCGTTTCACTCCTTATAACCCTAATCCTTCCAATGAATACAGAGATTACGACCCGTATAATAGGTCCCTTAATGACTTCCTCAGGGAGCTGACCTCTTCTAGCTCAATGAATTTTAACAGAAGCAGTGAAAGATATTCCTTGGAGTCAGATCAATTCTATCCTTCTCCAAAGGCCCCTTATTTTCAGAATACTTCTATCAGGGTTCTGGATTTATCAAATCCTACGTCAAACTCTGCAATGTATATATCAGAAGCATCACGGGATGAGGTTGTTGTAGTTGCATCAGGATATAAGCGGAAAGCAGAAAATAAAAACCCTGTTTATATTATTGATGGAAAACTGGCGGATAAAAATATTCCAGAGGAGGATATTGCAGAAACCAAAAAACTCAACCCAACTGAAGCTGTAGCTTTATATGGAAACAGTGCTGAAGGAGGAGCTATTGTGGTCACTTCTAAAAAAGCGATGAAAGAAGAATTGCTGAAAAATGTAAAAGCAAGAACCAATCTGGATGAGACCGCATTTTTCCTTCCTAATCTTTACACAGATTCAGAAGGTAACGTAAA
This sequence comes from Chryseobacterium sp. MYb328, assembly GCF_037572595.1. Classification (NCBI taxonomy): domain Bacteria; kingdom Pseudomonadati; phylum Bacteroidota; class Flavobacteriia; order Flavobacteriales; family Weeksellaceae; genus Chryseobacterium; species Chryseobacterium sp. MYb328. Next base: position 93,596 of record NZ_JBBGZQ010000027.1, read on the forward strand.
GCTGGAATTTACTTCCCCGGAAGCCCTTACGCAATGGAAGCTTATTCTGTTTGCCCACACCAAAGATCTCAAAACAGGGTCTGCCGAATTTTTTACCAGAACACAAAAAGAGCTGATGGTAACCCCAAATCCACCAAGGTTCTTAAGACAGGGTGATAAAATTCAGCTTTCAGCTAAAATAGATAACCTGTCAGATAAAGAAGCAGAAGGAGACGTTATGCTGTATCTTTTTGATCCGGCAACCTCAAAACCATTAGATTCAGCTTTTGTAAATACCAATTCCCTGAAGAAGATCAATATTACTGCTAAAGGCTCTGCACAGGCAAGCTGGGATATTAAAATTCCTTATGCATTGGATCATGTAGGCTATAAAATACTGGCAAAAACAAAGAATTATTCCGATGGTGAAGAGAATATTCTTCCTATACTTTCGGACAGGATGCTGGTAACGGAAACTGTTCCGGTTTCTATCAAAGAAGGGCAGACTAAGACCTATACCATGAATGGATTACTGAATAATACATCTACTTCGGCTGTCAATTTCAATCTGAGTGTAGAGCTTACATCCAATCCGTTATGGTTTGCGGTAATGTCAATTCCTTATCTGAGAACTTTCCCACATGAATGTTCAGAACAGCTATTCAGCAGGCTGTATGGGAATATGCTTTCCACTTATATCATGAATTCCTCTCCAAAGATCAGGAAGGTTTTTGATGAATGGAATGACAAAGAAACACCATCCAATCCTTTAGAAGCTAATGAAAAACTGAAATCAATCCTTATTGGGGAAACTCCATGGCTAAGCAGGATTAAAGACCAGAAAGAACAAATGGAGCAGCTCGCCGTTTTCTTTAACCTGAATAAAATGCAGCGTGACCTTAAAAAAGCACAGCGTGACCTTGTTGACCGCCAAAATCCCGATGGAAGCTTTTCCTGGTTTCCTGGTGGTGGAAAAGACAAAACCATTTCCGGACATATCCTTGGCGGATTCGGAAAGCTGAATAAAATGCTGAAAGGAAAATCCGATGAATATTTTACCAGTGAAATCAAGCATGTGATCAAAAACAGCATCACTTATCTGGATAAAGAATATTATGACAAACTGATCAATGACCGAAAAACAAGTGATAAACTGGATGTAGGCGATTATGCCTCCTATTTCTACTACAGAAGCTATTGGAATGATACAGAAATTCCATCCGAAATGAAAAAAGTACTCAATACATTAGCTAATACCTATGTGAAGACCTTTGATGAATACAGTCTTTATCATCAGGCTATGATTGTTACCCTTTTAAAACGATACGGATATAATGACTTTGCTAAAAAATGTGTTGCTGATCTGAAAAAAGGAGCAAAAACTTCTGAAGAAAATGGAATGTACTGGGACAATAATATCTCTGGATGGTACTGGTATCAGGCTCCTATAGAAACACAGGCCATGCTGATAGAAGCCTTTTCAGAAACCAACCCGGAAGATGCAAAAAGTGTAGAAGAAATGAAGGTATGGCTATTGAAAAACAGACAGACAGAAGGCTGGGGAACTACAAAATCCACTACTGAAGCCGTATATGCTTTGTTAAACTATGGGAAATCTTGGCTGGATGCTGAAAAAGGAATCACCATGAAGCTAGGAAACGAAACCATTTTCCCTGCGAATGATCTTTCTAAAACTTCAGAAGCAGGGTTCTTCAAAAAATCCTATTCCTGGAAAGAGGTTACCCGTGAAAAAGCAACACTTGAAGTACAGAAAAAGAGTCCGGGAGTAGCTTGGGGCGGCATGTATTACCTGTATTATGAAGATATGGATAAGGTAATCGCTCACAACTCATCTGATGTATCTCTTGAGAAAAAGCTCTTCCTGAAGGTATTTGAAGGGAACGAAAGCAAACTTAAGGAAGTAACTCCGGAAAACCCTGTTAAGTTGGGAGATCTGGTAACGGTAAGGCTCGTAATCCGTACTGGAAAAGATATGGAATATATTCATTTAAAAGATATGCGGGCAAGCGGTTTCGAGCCTGTCAATGTCCTTTCTGCCTATAAATGGCAAAACGGAGCCGGTTATTATGAAAGTACCCGGGATGCGGCGACTCATTTCTTTTTTGATTCCCTGCCAAAGGGAACTTATGTCTTTGAATATGAATTAAAAGCCAATAATGCCGGAGATTTTTCCAACGGAATTACTTCCTTCCAGAATATGTATGCACCGGCTATGAGTGAACATTCTGAGGGGATGAGGGTGAAGATTGTGAAATAGAGTAGGAAGGCTGGAAGATGGAAGATGGAAGATGGAAGATGGAGGCTGGAAGTTACTTTTAGTTATTAATTACTGATTGTCCATATAAAAGTGATTTTAAAAAGGGTGAAAACAGAGGTATTGTTATTCCTGGAGATTTTCAGAGTCTTTTTCTTCCGGCTTCAAAAGCTTAATAAAAATAGGAAAACATTTCATTCCTGCTTAGGGTTGTATTACATTTATGGTTTCAAATAAAAAACTAATGAAGCATTCTATTGTAGTATTATTATTGCTATTGGTCGTTCTGCCTGTCATTGTGGCGTGTAAAAAAAACGGAACGAAGAACCTTACAGATATTGAGCAGATAAAATTTGAAAACTTTTCACCGGAAGAATTTTATCAAAGCCACAATATTCTCAATTCAGCAAAGGTGAATGTAGACTCCCTGAATGCTTATAATAAAGGTGTATTAACAGGAGCATATCAAATAAATACCTTTGATATTGATCCCAAAAACTATGTTTTCTATCCGGATTATACCTATTACAGCCAAAACAGTGAAATGTTTGATCATATCACAGAAAAAGAGATCAAAGAAGAAGGAATAATGGGAGGAATTCCTGTGCCGGAAATTGCTTTTTTCAGGAATATTAAATTCAATTATGCCCATTTCATTCTGGATCAGAAAAGCAGGAAGGTTGTGGGGTGCATTTTCAGTACCATTCCGCATTCGGAGGTCAATTATTATCAGAAAAACATGGATTTGGCACGTAAAGAACTAGGCAAACCTCAATATACTTATAATGGTTTTAGTGATGATGAAGGCGGACCGGTTCATTATCCATTGGTATATGATATCTGGATCAGGGATGGAAAAATGATTCAGTTCAATAAGGATATCAGGGATGAAGGCGATAAACAATACGAATATATCACATTGCTGATCCTCAATGAGAATTTGATTGATAGCTTTGATAGCAGCCAAAATCTACGTTTTACGATCTTTAAAGACTTTTTTGATCCGGACAGATCAAGAAGACACATGCTGGAAGGAACTCTTATGAAACGTTTCGGAAAAAATGATCTGGAGAAAGCCTCTGAAATGATGAGAAAACATCTTGATTCAGTGAAGAAATAAATGAATAGCTGATAAACAGGGAGTTTTACAGCGCTTTATAAATCAGTTTCGGGGGGGGGGGG
>NZ_JBBGZQ010000028.1:0-83376 GCF_037572595.1 Chryseobacterium sp. MYb328
GGGTTCTTTAGAACCCGCCCGGCTTTGGTATATACTTCATTGAGGCATAAAAAAAGCTGGATGATCTTTCATTATCCAGCTTTACTTTATTATTGAGTGAAAATTTAGCTCATTGTTAATCCCAGCTTTTCAGCTTCAGCAATGACAAATTTTGTAGCTTCTTCCTTTTCATTAGGTATTTCTCCTTCAAGGATAGCTTCTTTTACTTTTTCCTTTAAAATACCGATTTCGCGGCCTGGCTGAAGGTTGAACATTTGCATAATCTCTTCTCCGGTAATAGGAGGTTGGAAGTTTCTTACCTGGTCCTTTTCCTCTACCTCTTTGATCTTAACAGCTACATATTCAAAATTTTTCTTGAACTTTTCCTGCTTTTTAGAGTTTTTAGTCGTGATATCTGCTTTACAAAGTGTAAACAGATCTTCAAGGTTTTCCCCAGCATCAAATAAAAGCCTTCTTAATGCAGAGTCTGAAGTATCATCTGTAATCAGGGCAATAGGTCTGGAAGAAAGTTTTACCATCTTCTGAACGTATTTCATATCACTTCCCAATGGCAATTTTAATCTTTGGAAAAGAGTTTTTACCATCTTGGAACCCAGAAATTCATGTCCATGGAACGTCCATCCTGTACCTTCCACAAATTTTTTCGTAGGGGCCTTTCCTATATCGTGAAGCAGAGCAGCCCAACGCAGCCAAAGGTTATCGGTATTCACAGAAATATTATCTACTACTTCAAGAGTGTGATAGAAATTATCTTTGTGAGTTTGTCCTTCAACTTCTTCTACACCTTTAAGCTCGATCAATTCGGGAATAACAAGCTTTAAAAGCCCTGTTTGTTCCATTAATTTTAATCCTACAGAAGGTTTTTCAGATAACATAATCTTGTTAAATTCCACCATAATCCTTTCCATAGAAACAATCTTGATCCTTTCTGCTTCCTGCCTGATGGCTTCTAAAGAATGCTCTTCAATCGTAAAGTTTAAGGTGGAGGCAAATCGCACTGCTCTCATCATTCTCAAAGGATCATCAGAATAGGTTTGAGCAGGTTCTAAAGGAGTTCTTAAAATTTCTTTTTCAAGATCTTCAACTCCGTTGAACGGATCAATAAGATCTCCGAAATTATCTTTGTTCAGAGAAATGGCCATCGCATTGATGGTAAAATCTCTTCTTTTCTGATCATCTTCCAAAGTTCCGCCCTCTACTTCCGGCTTTCGGCTGTTTTCTGTGTAGCTTTCTTTTCTTGCACCTACAAATTCCAGCTCAAGATCTTTATATTTAATCATAGCGGTTCCATAGGTTTTGAATACAGAAACCTTTAATTTAGGATCAATATCCTGAGCCACATTCTGAGCCAGTTCAATACCGCTTTGTTCAGTTACAAAATCTATATCCGTAGATGCCTTTCTCTTCATCAGAAGATCACGGACATATCCACCGACAATATATACCGACTGGTTGTTCTTTTCTGCAGCTTCAGAAATTATTTTAAAAAGTTTTAAATTCTTATTTTGAGTAAGATTAATTTTCATCGTTTATAATAGCGTCAATTTCTACCAATTCCGTTCATTAGTCATAATGAGCGTACATTCTGTTTATTTTTCCTTCTTCATCAAAAAACATCACTTCTACAGCGCGTTTATCCATAATGGATTTATAAAATAATGCTACAGAATTTACTCCTGCCGTGGAATGGATCAGATCAAAATACAGATCAGGAAATTTATTCAATGCCTTTCTCCAATATTCACGAACGGCGTCTTTTCCTTTCAAAGAACTTTCTCTTCCTCCGGTAGCCATGACAATCATGGGAGTGGTAATCTCAATATCATCGGAATAGTGGGAGAGGATATCCTCCAAATCATGAGAGTTCCAGACATTTATCCATGTTTGAGCGAATTCCTGATGATTCATAGCATGTATTTTACAAGTTGGATTTTGCAAAGATAGAATTAAAAAAAAGAAATCCTGCCGATATGAACAGACAAGACTCTAAAAATTAAATCTATTACCCTGAATTTTAAAGTAAGGAAGTTGGAAGACAGAGGCTGGAAGTTCACATTAGAATTCAGTAACTTCCTGATTCCATCCTCTGGCGTTCTTTTTATTCTCTAAGAACTTTGATCCTGTTATCGCTCCAGATTTTGATCACTGAGGATCCTGAATATTTTGAAACCTTATCTCTGTCTTCTTCCACAGCATAATCCACAAGTTCAATAATTTCTGAAGAAATATCCGAAAACTTCAACGGGCTTTTATCACCACTGAAATTAGCAGATGTAGAAACCAATGGCTTGTTCAGTTTAGTGATTAGTTTTTTACAAAAGTCATTTTTTACCAATCTGATTCCGATACTGCCATCTTCTGCTAATAATTCTTTAGGCAAACCTCTTGGGTTTTCGTAAACAATAGTTACCGGTTTTTCACTTAAATCAATAATTTCCCATGCCATTTCGGGAACATCTACCAGATCCTGAAGTCTCTTTTCAGATTCTACCAGAATAATCATAGATTTATTTTTCTCGCGTTTTTTGATATCAAAAATTTTGTTGACAGCTTCTATATTGGTCGCATCACAACCAATTCCCCAAATGGTATCAGTAGGGTAAAGAATCGTTCCGCCAGATTTTAATATTTCAATAATAGGTTCCATATTTTTTATGTATTCAAAACAATGGATAAAGGTAGAGAATCTGTGAATTTTGAACAAAAAAATGAGGATAAAAAGGACAGTGTATTGAAGTTTTTAATTTTGGATAAAATGGATGGAGGGGCTATAAAGATCAAACTAATAGATCAGGAGATCTATCCATGAAACAGAGAACTGAAATAACCTTTATTTTTAGCTTTCGTTTCAATCTTTTTCTGTTGGAGAATTTTTTTAAGATCCATTCTCATCAAATACTGAGATAATAATACTGGAAAATTAGATTTAGAACCTTCTTTGATTAAAGTATAAAGGATAGAATGGTCTTTGAAAAAGATAATTGTTGTTTGCTCATAAATTCCTGGACTGTATAAGTCTATTGGTTCGTTAAGATATATTAGATTATTGGCAGGTCTGGATATTCTGTAGCGCTTTTGAGCATATCTGATAATTCTATCTTTTGCTTCATTTTTTGAAATATTAAATTTAACTTCCTTTAAATGTTTTTCGGTGAACTTACAATATAGTAGATATAAACTAGAGAAAAATAAGCAAACTAGAATAGTATATTCCAGACTATTATTAAGTGATAGTATGGTTTTTCTAAATCCCCATATAGAAATTCCTGCTAACATTAAAAAAAGAACATATAATATCAAATTATCAAATTGATCCAACCACTCTTCTTCAAAGATTAACTTTTTAGATTGAATACTTTTTGTAATGTCTAGTTTTTTTAATGATCTCATGTTGAAAATAGATGAGTTTGGAACCAGATTGTAGTTTTAAATTCTAATAAATTTAATAATTATTATTAAATAGAATAGTAATAGTTAAAAATAAAAGTGGGATAGTACAAATAATCTGGATTTATTAAGTTTCGGCTAAAGTCCGTCCTTATTGATGTTTTATGTATGTGGAAATTGTAAATGTGTTATTTATTCTTTATCAACAATAAATAATACATTCAATTGGCTTTAGCCAAAACTTACTATTTCATTACATCCATCCTATTTTTGGCAAATATCTTTCCTCAATAATGTTCAGGTGGTGATAATTATGTCCGATAATCAATTTTCCTATGGTTTCCACTGAAATTTCATTGCCATTGGCAATACCTGTGTACTGTAAAGCTACAGGATTCATGGTTTCCAATAGAATCTGAGAAGATTTTCTTACCAGTTTGTATTCTTCCAGTAAAGATTCCAGAGATCTTTCACTGGCGAAAGATTGTTCAGCGTATTCATTTTCATCAAATCCGGGAAGGTTGTTTTTATCACCTCTTGCAAAAGCTAATATTCTGTATTGAAAAACTCTTTCAGTATCTGATAAGTGAAGAAGTAATCCTTTTAAAGTCCATTTACCTTCAGCGTAGGCAAACTTTGACTGCTCTTCAGTAAGATTGGAATAAATTCCCACAGTTTTTTCTTCTGTTTTTTTTAATTCGGCTAGCCAGTCACCTTGAGGAATCAGGTCTAAATATCTTTGGATGTATTTTTGAAAATCGGTCATGGTTTTTGAGAATTATAAGTTAGGTTTAAAATTCGGTTTTTCGGATGTAAATGAATTGATTAATAGTGTTCTATTATTCATTACTTATTTTCCATTTCTTATGAATTGCTCCATTCATAGAAATTCACAGAGTCATAGAGCTCAAAACCACAGGAAGGATATAGCTGATTACCCACGTCATTGCTTTTTCCTGTTTCAAGCAGGATACCGCAGGCATTTGAAGCTTTACATAGTTCTTTTGATTTTTCGATAAGTTCTTTTGAATACCCTTTTCCTCTATGGTTAGCATTGATATACAAATCATTCAGAAGCCAATAGCGCTGCATTCTTGTGGATGAAAATATTGGATATAACTGAACAAAGCCTGTAAGTAATCCATTTTCTTCTGCAACAAAAATTTCAGAATCTTTGTTTTGAAGTCTTTCCTGAAGAAAATCTGCAGCAGCAGGGATATCAGATGCCTTATGATAGAATATTCTGTATTGATCGAACAGCTCAGCCAACTGAGACAAATCTGCAATGACTGCTTTTCTCGTATTTTTCATAGATATGTGATGGTGATAATAAAAATGAGAAAGATATTAAATCCTTCTCATTTTTTATTGTGATATTTTAAGAAAAAGCTTTTTCCAGATCTGCGATAAGATCCTCAGCATCTTCAATTCCAACACTTAAACGGACAAGATCATCAGTGATTCCCAGTTCTGCACGTTTTTCTGCAGGGATAGAAGCGTGGGTCATTAAAGCAGGGTGATTCGCTAAAGATTCTACACCTCCTAAAGATTCTGCCAGTGTGAATACTCTTACTTTTTCAAGGAATTTGATAGCATCTTCTTTTTTTCCGGATTTGAAAGTGAATGAAACCATTCCTCCTGATTCTTTCATCTGAGATTTTGCAAGCTCATATTGAGGGTGAGATTCTAATCCCGGATAGATTACTTTATCAACTGCTGGGTGAGTTTCAAGATATTTAGCTACGGCAAGACCATTGTCAGAGTGTCTCTGCATTCTTAATGCCAATGTTTTGATCCCTCTTAATACAAGATAAGAATCGTGAGGGCCTAAAATACCACCACTGGCAAATTGGATAAAGTGAAGTTTTTCACCTAATTCAGCATCCTTAGCAATAAGAGCACCTGCAATGACATCAGAGTGTCCTCCTAAATATTTGGTTGCAGAGTGCATTACGATATCTGCTCCCAGATCAATGGGTCTTTGAATATAAGGGGTTGCAAAAGTATTGTCTACCGCCACTAAGATATCTTTTCCTTTGGCAATTTCCACGACAGCCTTGATATCTACCAATTTCATCAATGGATTTGTTGGAGTTTCTACCCAGATCAGTTTAGTTTTATCAGTGATTACATCAGCAATTTTAGAAACATCATCAAAATTCACAAAAGTGAACTTCAGCTGATATTTTTCAAAAAGTCTGGTGAACATTCTGTAAGTACCACCATAAAGGTCATCTACAGCAATCACTTCATCACCAGGATTTAATAATTTCAAAACACAGTCGATAGCAGCAAGACCGGAACCGAAAGCCAGACCTCTGGCTCCATTTTCAATGCTGGCTAGAGAATCTTCCAACGCCTGTCTTGTAGGATTGGCAGCTCTTGAATATTCATAACCGGAGTGTACTCCAGGGCTTTTCTGTGCAAACGTAGAGGTTAAAAATACAGGAACGTTTACAGATCCTGTTGCAGACTCATGATGCTGCCCTCCGTGAATTACTTTGGTATTAAAATTCATAATTTATTGTAAATTTTTACTTTAAGAAATAAGATTTTACTAATCTATTCTGAATTGTAAAAGTACTAAAATAAAGTTGATTTTAATAAAATGAGGATAATTGAAATGATCAATTATCCTCGTGTGTATTATCGTTATTTGTAATTACTTTTTTAAGACTTTAAATGTCTTTTTATTATTGTTATTAATAACGTTTACCATATAAGTTCCAGAAATCAGCTCTGATACATTGATCGTTTCATCAGCTTTAATATGTTTTTCCATAACCTTTTGTCCCTGCATATTAAATACAGTTACATCAGCGTTTCCTTTAAGGTTAGAAAAATTAAGAATGTCCTGTACAGGGTTAGGGTAAACTTCAAGACTGTTTTTCTTCATTTCTGTTTCATTTACACTTAGAGAAGAAGGGGTAACCGTGAAATTGGTGACATCAAAATTTAAATTGTTCGGAGTACTCCAGATTCCTACTCCAAAATATACGGTTTGGTTGGCTGGTAAGTTATTGGCAGTAACCCGTAAAGTTGCATTGGTAGATGGAGAATAAGCTCCAGTCTGGCAACCGGAAAGCTCTGTGCCATTACATTCTGTGAATGCCATAAGACCCATGTAAGGTTGATGTGTTAAGATCTCAAATGAAACAGATTCACCAGCAACGGGTCCTGTAGTATAAGAGAAAACATAGTCATCACCAGCAGTAGTAAAGACCTGATGATGGCTTTGGGTAGAAGTAGGTTGAGATGTACTGTATCCTCCACTACAAGTCGGGGCCAGCGTAACCCATGCCTCCGGACTGCCGGCACCGGTACCCGGGGTTGTGATTCCAGAAGCTGTATAACCATTGGTAATAGGAACAGCACCAGAACATGAAAACTGAGCAAATGCTACCGAAGAAATGGAAACAAATAATGAAACCATAAAAAAAGAAAGTTTTTTCATAAGGGTATATTAAAAATAAAATCATACAAATATATAATTTTATTAATATTTTGTTATGAAAAAACCTTCTTATGTGAATATTATTTATGTATTAAATAATTTGATTTACATTTTTATAGCTGATTTTACAGCAAATTCTTCCGCTACTTCTTCCATCCATTGTGCAACATCTTCCTCTCCGGTTGCTCTTTGGTAAGTGCTTCCTAAAGAGACTAAAATCTGATGAATAAACATTTTCATCTGGTCTACAGGCATTTCCTTTGTCCAAAGATCGATTCTTAAAGCCTCCTTTGTTTTATCATCCCATACAGAGATCATAGTTGCCTTTGTTTCCTCTTTTTCAATTCCTCCATCCTGTGCATTCCAAGTAATGTTTTCCGGAACGTGGTTTTCATCAAGCTCTACATCTATCGTAATCTGAGTTTTTCTCATATCAATCTAAAATTTTTTGCAAAGTTAATACTTCTTAAGCTTATCCAAAATTTCTATGAAATTATCTTCATCTGGAAACGGACTGTTTAGGTTGAAAATTTTACCTGCAGGATCAATAATAATAAATCTTGGGATTGACTGTATCTTATATCTATTCATAAATTCATTGGCATCAGATAACCAGAATTGCGGAATTTTTGATGGTTTTGTTTTTAAATAGTTCTGCCATTTGGATTGACTTTCATCCAGACTGATGGAAATAAACTGAATGTTATCATAATAACGGTACTGATGGCTTCTGGTATCAAATATGGGACGGATCTGTTTACATGGCCCACACCAGGTTGCCCATAGATCAATGATTACATATTTCCCTCTGTATTCTGACAGAAGATGAGCCTTTCCCTGAGCGTCAAGGAATTTTAAATCCGGAAACAGAGCTCCTTTTTGAGATATATTGAGTTGTTCAAGTTTGAAAGCTGCTAATTTTTTATAATCGGTATTATTCAGCAATTTAAATTCTCTTGCAAAAAGCTGATTTCGGGATGTACTGTCAGATTCCAGTTCCATGCTTTTTACAAGATGTTTAGTTAATAAACGGTCTTTATTAATATTGTTGGGTAAGGCATTGAGTTTCACAAAAAGAATACTGTCCGGATTGGATAATCTTTCTTTATCTGTAAGCATCTGATCCAGTTTATACTGAAGGTAGTCATCATTTTTGTTTAACAGAGCGGTTGGGTTGGTAACTCTGGAATTCAATTCATTTAAAAATGCTTTTGGAGCTGCGAATTTTGAGTCGTCCCATGATGTCATTTTTCTGTAATTGTTGATTTCATTTAAATATTGGATCGCCAATAGTTGTTTTCTATAGGCTAAATATTCATCGGATAATGCATTGTTTTCTGTATCCGTGTAATGGCTGAGCTTGTCAATATTTTTTTTCCAGTCAGCCTGGGCCAGTTCATAAAATTTTTTCGGATCATCATTATGCTTTTGTTGTTTAATAGCGTAGGAGAACTCATATCCAAATCCGTCTTCTTTATTTTTATATTCCTGCTCTGCGGATCGGTTGGAAGTAAGGAAATAATCAATATTGGAAGCATTGCAGTGGATCTCAATCTTAAAATGATCACCGCTTCCCATCATGAAATCAATTTTTTTAGTTCCAAATTCAAGGCTGTATTGGTCAAATGGAATCTGTTGTTTGGTTTCCCATAAAAAAGTACCGTTTTTGATGGCTGCACTCCCCATTTTTTTATGAAAATCTTTGGAGAAAATCTTCACCGAATCTATTTTCAGATCTGTTTCTATTGTTCCCTGAATCACTACTTCTGAACCTTTGCTTACATAAGGTTTAGGCTTTTGCAAAATAAAAAATATCCCAGCAGTTATGATGATGAAGGCCGATGAAAAAGCGATTTGTTTTTTACTATTTAAAAAAGCAGTTTTAAAACCTTTTCCTCTATACCAGAAATACCCGATAATAAGAAATACAATGGCCCAGAATAAGCTTAAATATTCGCTGTAGGTAATAAAATGATTCAGACTTTTTATATTGGGTGTTTTGCATAAGATATACAGGGAATTGTAAGGGCAGTAAGGAAGCGTAATTCTCTGAACCAAAGAAAATGTGTTAACTATGAGTCCGAGGATTCCTATAAGAAAAGCCCAGATAAAACCTGGAAAAACTACAGATACGCACAATTGAAGAGCTGCAATTCCCATTACGGCAACACATAATCTTAAAAATGTTTTTAAAACCCATATTATATCAAAAGTGAGCAGTTTTACCTCATGAGGGTTTATATAGTAATCGAGAAAGGAAAACAGAATAGTAAACCCCAGATAAGAAATAATACAAATAAAGGTTAAAATCAGTACAATCAGATATTTTGAAAAATAAAGCTGGAATTTACTGATTGGCTGTGTTTCCATAAGCTGCCAGCCATTATTTTTGTGGTCAACCTGTGCAACTCTGTTAGCAGCAATCACAATATAAAGCAGTAGCAGAAACATACAAAATGCTTTAAAATTTCCGGTAATAGCCTCTTCGAAAACAGAATAAGGTAAATCCTCAGAGGTGAGGAAACGTGGATCATAAACTTGGAACAAAAAACCTGTAAAAGGAATTAAAAGTCCCATAATCAATGCCAGGTAAACTAATCCTAATCCTTTTATTTTAAGCCATTCGGTATGAACTAATGTTATTAATTTTTTCATTGGGGCTGATTTTAGTTTTTGGTGATTTCCATGAACCAGTCTTCCAGTCCTGCACTGTTTCTGATCTCAAAGATTTCAGCATCTTTAAGAACCAGGATTTTGGTAAGATTGATAATATCCTCTCGGGACTGAACAGTGATCTCTATGGTTTGATGATCGATGATCTGTGGAGAATAATTCTCCGGAATATATTGTATAAAAACGGAGGAATCATTTAATCCTATTCTCACACGGTTATGACGGTAATAGGAGTTGAGCTCTTCAACACTTCCCGAAAATTTAATAGAGCCGTTGGAGATGATGGCAAGATGCGTCACCATTTTTTCTACTTCCTGTAATAAATGGCTTGAAATAAATATGGTGATTCCCTTTTCTCTATTTAGTTTTAACAATAATTCACGGATTTCCAGCATTCCGTTCGGGTCAAGGCCGTTTACTGGTTCATCAAGAATTAAAAGTTCCGGTGACCCAAGAAGTGTCATTGCAATAGCCAGCCTTTGCTTCATTCCTAATGAATATTTCTTCATTTTTACATTTCTGTTTTCCCAAAGATCCACGAGATGTAAAACCCGCTCACATTCCGAATCGGGAAGACCTCTTAATTTGGATAGAATAATAAGGTTATCCCAGCCCGATAAATGATCATAAAAAGCAGGACTGTCTATCAAACTGCCTATTTTCTGAAAACCATCAGGATACAGTGAAGTAAGATTTTTATTAAAAATTTCGATGGAATTGTTTTCATCCGGAAGATTACCCAACATTACCTTCATTGTTGTAGATTTTCCGGCTCCGTTGGCTCCTAAAAAGCCGAAAATACTTCCCTTGGGAACAGAAAGGCTTACATTTTTAAGGATAAGCTTATTTTGAGTAAATCCATAGTTCAGATGCTGGATATTGATTAAATTTTCCATAGATATCTGTGTGAGTTTTGGTTATAAAAAAAGACTTTCTGTAGTTACAAAAAGTCTTATATAGGTATGAAGTAAAGGTTACTTTGTTACACGCGGCTTATAACCGGATTCGTTAAAAATTTGTGTGGCATCCTTTTTCAGGAAGTCAGTTAGTTTCGTTTCAGGCTTTTCTTTAAGATAAGCTTTACAGATCTGCCATCCTGTGAAAATTCCGATTTGTGGAGAAGATTCATTGTCTATTTCAGTATAAAACTTTGAGAATGGTCCCGGAGCAATAAAACGTTCTCCCAGTCTTGGATCATCTCCAAATAACAGATTGCTTTCTACAAAATAATTCCAGATGTTAGCTTCATTGTAAGTGGCCCATTCATACTGTTTTTTAGTATAATTCATTTTCAGATAATCCGGAAAATCCGGAAGGAATGCATCCTGTAGAATCATCACTTTTCCGTTAAGAATCACCTGGTCGATGAATTTTTGATGATCCGGAGATTCCGTTACAATATTTTCAGCAAAAAGCAGAGAAACTTTAGGAACAATATTCTGTGGATTCATCGATTTTTGAAAATAAAGCTCCAATCCTTTATAATGTACATTTCCATCTCCCATAAAGCCAGTGACATCTATAAATAAAAGATTTTTCGCTTCATCATAAAAGATAGGATCCTGAACCATTTGTAAGGCTGATGAAAACAGATATACTTTTGGGCTTTTAAACTGTGGAAAGTAATGTTTGATATGTGAAAATAAATCCTGAAGTTCTTTCTGCAATTTAGCCTGGTCTATTTTTCCAATAGCTTCTTTATAGATTTTAATTTCTTCAGCATCAGCTCTTCTTTTGGAGAAATCAGCATCAGAAACAGTTCCCTGGAACCACGGAAACCGAGCTTTAAATTGATCCAACGGAATATTGGGGTTATAAAGTTCTTTAGAAATATCCGTCATTTCAATTTTTTCGGTAGTATCTTTTACCTCTATTTTCCATTGGTTTTCAGGTTCTTTTTTACAGGAATTGAATCCTACAACTAAAATAGACGAAAGGGCAATATATCTGAAAATCTTCATTATTTTTACATGGATTTAAAGTTTACAAAAGTAAGGATTAAATGGAAAATTCATGATGAAAATTAAAATATTTACAACCCTACTGTTTATTTCAGTATTTATTTTATGTAGGTCTCAAAAGCTTGATTTTAAAGATAAAAACCTGGAAAAGGCAGTTGTTGAAAATTTCGACTTAAATAAAGACGGAACGATCAGTCAGCCCGAAGCTGAAGCCGTCAATAATCTGTTTCTGGTGCAGAAAGGAATTACTTCCACGGATGATCTGAAGTTTTTTAAAAATGCTAAAATGATTATGCTGGATGATAATACTATTTCGTCCATTATACTGAAAGATATGGATAAGCTGAACCTATTTTCATGTACAGGATGTAAAGTAACGTCATTTAAAGCCGAAAACCTGAAAAACCTGACTTCTTTATATATGGATAATAACCTTTTGGAGGCTATTTCATTGAAAGAAACACCAAAAATTGACCAATTAACATTATCTTTAAATCAATTAAAAGCAATAGATCTGTCACAGCTTAAAAGTATAAGAAGACTGAATGTAGAACACAATAAGATCTCTAAAATTGATATCTCCGGAAATCCTGCTCTGCAAACACTTAATGTAGAAGGAAATAAAATGAAGGATGCGGATATAAAGAAAGGTGTAAAGACAGATGTTACAATTTTTGGAGCCAATGAATAAAACTAATAGTATGAAAATAGAAACTCAAAGACTGATTTTAAGAAAGCTTGAAGATACTGATTTTGAAAGGATGTTCCTTATGGATTCTGATCCTGAGGTAATGAAATACCTGGGACCTCCAGTGAAAAACAAAGAAGAATCGAAGGAAGTCATCAGAATGATCCAAAAACAATACGAAGAAAACGGAGTCGGGCGGCTTGCTGTTATTGAAAAAGCAAGTGGTTTACTCATAGGATGGTGTGGTTTAAAGTTATTAAAAGAACCTATAAACGGATATGTAGAAACTCTGGATCTTGGATATCGCTTTATTCCGGAATTTTGGGGTAAAGGATATGCATGGGAGGCGGCAAAAGTTACCCTTGATTATGGTTTTAATGAATTGAAAGCAGATTCCATATATGCTTTTGCAGATTCTGGAAATACAGGCTCTAAATATATCCTAAACAAAATGGGATTTGAAAATACAGGCGAATTTGAAGACTCAGGAGTTAAATGCTCCTGGTATGAACTGAAACGTGAAAAATATCTTTAATATACAATGATAACAATAAGAAAAGAAGAGGTAAAAGATTATGAGGCGGTTTTTAAACTTACAGAAGAAGCCTTCAGGGACATGGAACATAGTGACCATCAGGAACATTTTCTCGTTGAAAAATTAAGAAAATCTGAGGCATTTATTCCTGAGTTATCTTTGGTGGCTGAGGATGAACATGGTATTGTTGCCGGACATATTTTGTTTACAAAGCTTATGATTGAAAATGGTTCAGAAGCTTTTGAATCATTGGCATTGGCTCCCGTTTCTGTAAGCCCTGATTTTCAAAACCAGGGAATTGGCGGACAATTAATTCGTGAAGGTCATCTTAGAGCTCAAAAGTTAGGATACCAATCGGTAATTTTAATTGGACATGAAGAATATTATCCAAGGTTTGGTTACGAAAAAACAAGTAATTTTGGGATTTCATTTCCGTTTGACATTCCTGAAGAAAACGGAATGGCCATTGAGCTGGTAGAAGACGGATTAAAAAATAAAAAAGGGAGGGTAAAATATCCCAAAGAATTTGGAATAGACTAAAAAAATATAAACGATGCAGACACAGAAAGCAATAGATCATATTGTGGGCTGGTTAAAAGATTATGCCACAAAAGCCAGAGTAAACGGATATGTAATAGGAGTTTCCGGAGGAGTAGATTCCGGAGTTGTTTCTACACTGGCAGCTATGACTGGGCTGAAAACCTTACTGATCGAAATGCCGATCCGCCAGAAAGCTGATCAGGTAGACAGAGCTAAGGATCATATGAATGACCTGAAATCCAGATTTCCCAATGTGGAAATTATGTCTGTAGATCTAACACCAGCTTTTGAAGAGCTTTATAAAACTTTTGATGTACATGATGATTTGTACCCAAATGAAAAACTGGCATTTGCCAATACAAGATCTCGTTTGAGAATGCTTACACTCTATTATTATGGCCAGCTTAACGGGCTTTTAGTGTGCGGAACCGGAAATAAAGTGGAAGATTTTGGAATTGGGTTTTATACCAAATATGGTGATGGTGGAGTAGATGTATCTCCGATCGGGGACCTTTATAAAACAGAAGTTTACGCTTTAGCAAAAGGTTTAAACCTTATTAAAAGTATTCAGGAAGCCATCCCTACAGACGGACTTTGGGATGTGGACCGTACTGATGAGCAGCAGATTGGTGCCACTTATCCTGAGTTGGAAAAAATTCAGAAAGAATATGGAACCAAAACAGCTAAAGATTATGAAGGCAGAGACAAAGAAGTATTCCTGATCTTTGACAGAATGCATAAGGCTGCAAAACATAAGATGGACCCTATCCCGGTTTGTGATATTCCTGAAGACTGGAGAGAATCATAAATACGATATACCCAGTCTAGTAATGTAATAGATTGCCAATCATTGTTACATTGCTAGACTGATATATTGTAACATTAAACCTTGTTATTATGAACAGCAGAATAAGAGCCGTATTTTTTATATGTCTGGGCCTTCTTTTCGGAATGTCGGTGATGTATATCTATAATAATTTCATTAAAAGTAAAGATGGTTCATCTTCGGTTAAAACTGAGAATGTAAGCTATGGAAGTGCTTCCACAGAAGATCAGTATACTACCGGAAATTCATCAGCACAGGTTTCTATTGAAAAACTGACTGAAGAAAAAACGGTGATCAGTTACGTAAAAGAAAACCATAAGCTTCCGGATTACTACATTACAAAAAACGAAGCCAGAAAACAGGGCTGGAATCCTTCAAAAGGAAATCTATGTGAAGTACTTCCTGGAAAAGCTATTGGTGGAGATAAATTTGGAAACAGAGAAAGAAGGTTACCGGATGGAGATAAATATTTTGAAGCTGATGTCAATTACGATTGTGGCGGAAGAAATGCAGACCGGATTATTTATACTAAAAATGGAGACGTTTATCTTACCAAAAACCATTATAAGAGTTTTGAAAAGCAGTAATTGTCATTGCGAGGAGCGTAGCGACGAAGCAATCTCTTAATGCTTGTAAACCCTATAAACATATGAAAGCAGGTTTTATCTACATAATGACCAATAAAAATCATACAACTCTCTATACCGGGGTAACATCAAATCTGCCTAAACGTGTTCAGCAACATAAAGAGGCGTATTACACACAAAGTTTCACATCAAGATATAAATTATATATACTTGTTTATTGGGAATCTTTTCAGGAAATAGGAGATGCAATTGCTAGGGAAAAACAAATAAAAGCGGGATCAAGGCAAAAGAAATTAGACTTAATTAATAGCATAAATCCTGACTGGAATGACCTATCAGACAGTATTCAGGATATTATGAATGTTTTTTGAGATTGCTTCGTCGCTTCGCTCCTCGCAATGATCAATATATAATTTGCATTTAAATTAAGATAAGTAGTAATTTTGAAAAATAATAGTTTTGCTTATTTACTGTTTTTATTTCTGATATTCTCATGCTCAGAAAAACAAAAGACTGTAAAACAACAGGAACAAAAGGCTGCAATAACCATACTGATTCAGCCATTCAGAGATATACCTTCTGAAAAAGTAGGAAAAGTAACTGAGGGAATTAGAAAAGTGTATCCTAATATTAAAGTTCTTGATGCTATAGACTTTCCTGGAAATGCTTATTATAAGGAGCGAAACCGTTATAGAGCAGATTCAATCATTAAGTTTTTAAGCGCTGAGACAAAGGAAGGTTTTGTTACCATTGGGCTTACTTCAAAAGACATCAGTGTAACGAAAGGGAATGTAAAGGATTTTGGTGTAATGGGTTTGGGATATAGACCTGGAAAAGCTTGTGTAGCTTCAAACTTTAGGTTGAACAAGATCAATTCGGATGAACAGTTTTATAAGATTGCCATTCATGAACTTGGACATACACAGGGATTGCCACATTGCCCGGAAAAAATGTGTTTTATGAGAGATGCGGAAGGTAAAAACCCTACCAATGAAGAAACAGATTTTTGTAAAAAATGCAAAACTTTTTTAATCAGTAAAAATTGGAAATTTAGTTCAATATGAAGACAGTATATATAGATTTTACAGACATAGGCGATTACGAGGATTTTTATGCTCAGCTGAAAGAGAAGATTCAGCTTCCTGAGCATTTCGGAGATAACCTTGATGCGCTTTTCGATACCATTACCGGCAGCCTTGAAATGCCGCTTCACTTTGAATTCGTGAATATGACGGTAGATCAGCTTGAAATCTTTGAAGATCTTTTAACAACATTAGAAGATGCGGAAGAAGAAGTGGAAGATTTCACTTTTAGCTACTACCTGGAGCAATATGAAGATGATGAAGACGAAGAGGAAACAGAAGACTAATTGGTAATGTAAAAAATAAAGGTTGTTTTAGAAATAAGACAACCTTTTTATTTTCTAATAATTTTTAAAGATCTGCTTAATCAGGAAAATTTCCAACTTGACTATCCAAATAAAAAACCAACAGAACTTCTGTTGGTCTAATCATATAAGACTTACCATAAAATGTAAGTCCATATTATTTTTAATATTACAGCAAAAGCTGAATATCTAATTTAAAATCATGTGATGCAATTCTACAATTTCGTTTTATAGAAACGTCGCATCAAAATAGAAAGGCAACAAATCCTTCACTGCATGAACTTTCACAACCTCCTCATTCATGCTTGAAAAGTAAAGATCAATGTTCTCATTTTGCTTGGTTTCGTATTCTATCAAACTCTGACGGCAAGCTCCACAAGGTGGGATTGGTGGGTTTTTCTCATGAAACTCTTTAGGACCACCCACAACGAAGATCTTTTTTACCTTCACATCAGGAAAGTTGGCCGCTACCCAGAAAAGAGTAGTTCTCTCTGCACAAAGTCCTGATGGGAATGCTGCATTTTCCTGGTTATTTCCGGAGTATATTTCTCCATTTTCAAGCAACACAGCACATCCTACAAAAAATTGTGAATAGGGTGCATAAGCTTTTGCGCGGGCCTCCTTGGCTCTTTCAAATAATTGTTTTTCTATATCGCTCAGTTCGCTGCTATTTTTAAAATATTCGTAACTGATCTGTATGTCTTTTTTCATATATTGTAGACTAAAAAAGGGGGGTAAAATTAGCTTTTTTTAATGAGGTGGGCAATATTTTATTCTTCCAGTGAAAAGTTCAATTTTTTAAGACCATAAAATGTTATATACTTCAATACAACTCAGGAATGTAGAATTGAAAAACCGTTGGGTAATGTCTCCCATGTGTATGTACTCATGTGAAAACGGGATGGCCAATGACTTCCATTTTGTGCATTACGGAAGCAGAGCGCAGGGAGGAACCGGTTTGCTTGTGGTGGAAGCTACAGGAGTAGAACCGAGAGGAAGAATTACCAATCACTGCATGGGAATCTGGAATGATGAGCAGGTTGAAAAACTCCAACGGATTGTAGAATTTGTTCATCAAAACTCAGACAGCAAGATCGGAATTCAACTGGCTCACGCAGGACGAAAAGGTTCCACTTGGAATAATCTGCAGATCCCGATGGAAGAAGGTTGGGAAACTATAGCACCAAGTTCTATTCCTTATCATCCGTCAGAGAGAATTCCGCATGCTTTGAGTGCTGATGAGGTAAAAGAGCAGGTTCAAAATTTTAAAAACGCTGCACAAAGAGCTGTAAAAGCTGGTTTTGATGTCATTGAAATTCACGGAGCGCATGGATATCTTATCCATCAGTTTCTGTCACCATTGTCCAATGTCAGGACCGATGAATATGGGGGAAGCTTTGAAAACAGAACCCGTTTTCTTATTGAAATTGTAGATGCTATCAATGAAGAGCTGAACGAAAATACAGCCCTTTTTGTAAGAATTTCCGGTACAGAATATGCTGAGAATGGTTGGGATATTCAGGATAGTGTTGCGCTGGCAAAAATTTTAAAAGAGCATTCTGTTGATCTGGTAGATGTTTCGAGTGGTGGAAATATCCATGGAGCAAAAATTTCAGTTTTCAATAGCTATCAGGTTCCTTTTTCTTCTCAGATCAGAAGTGAAGCTGGTGTGAAAACTGGAGCTGTAGGTTTAATTACAAAAACAGAACAGGCCGAGGAAATTCTTCAGAATGGGGAAGCAGATTTGATTTTTGTAGCCAGAGAAATATTAAGAAATCCATATCTTGCCGTTCAGGGAAGTTTTGAAATGAAAGAAGACTGTTTCTTCCCACATCAATATACCAGAGCCAAAATCTCATCATAATAATATCAGAACATCTTAATTCTTAAGGAAATGAATATAGAAGACTTCATGCTGGCCTGCCCGAGTAAGAAATTTCTGGGAGTGGAATGCCTGGGATGCGGTGCTCAGCGTGCCATTGTTCTGGTCTTTGAAGGCAGATTTTCAGAAGCGTTTCAAATGTATCCGGCCGTATATACAGTATTGCTGTTTTTTTTCATGCTTGGATTAAGCTTTATAGATAGAAAGAGAAAGTACTCTTCTGTTCTTATGACACTAGTTGTGATCAATCTTGTGATAATGGTTGTTTCTTATGTTTATAAACATTTTTAATTATATGTTTTAAAATATTAAATATTAAAGCCGTTTTTTGAGTTTTATATAATTCTAAAAAGTCTAAAGTCGTAGAACTACTACAATTTTTGAAACTCTTGTCTGAAAACTTTTGAGATTAGAACGTGAAGTCTATCTTTGTTATGAGAAATCCTTTAAACAGGGCTATCGTTAATGATTTAAATTTAAGAATATGGCAGGAAATTCAAGAGGAATCTTAAAATTCAATGGAGGTGAAGGTCAGAAGTTATTAAAACTTAATTACAGCGTTTCAAGAGCAACAGATGTTTCAGGACGTGTAGCATCAGATCCGTCTAATGCACTGATTAAAGTAACTATTGAAGCAACAGAAAAATCTGATGTTTTGGAAAGTTTACTCAACAGTAAATATAAGCCTACAACAGGTGAAATTAATTTCAACAAATCTCATGAAGAAGGTACATTAATCAACCTGAAGTGGGAGAACGGATACGTAATCCAACACGAAGTAGATTTTGATGCAATAGACAGCAATAATATGCTGATCAGCTTTGTGATAAGTGCTGAAACCATTACTTATGGTAATTCTGAATATGCAGGACTTTGGCCCAACAGCTAAGTCTCTGTTATTTAAAAAATAAAAAGACTGTCTTCATAAGACGGTCTTTTTTACCTTATTAAAACCATATTCTGACAGGAACCTTAAATTCCCGTCTCACTAAACACTATTTAAAAACAAATCACAGCAAAATATGTCAAGCACACCTGGAATATCCAATGCCTCATTCCGTCCTACACAGAATGCGGATGGTATATCTGAAAATCATCATACAGGAATTAATCGTCTGGTAAAGCTTTCCATCGTTATAGAAGGAAAGATTATCAAATACTATAAACATTTCAAACTTAAACAAAGTACAAAAAGGCATCATGAGTTTACGTTGACCTTAGCCCATGATACCCTGGAAGAAAAGCAAACCCATTCACTGGAAGATGCTAATAAATTCCTTGGGAAACGTCTTACTGCTATTATTTCATACAAAGATATAGACAACAGCCCTGAAAGAACATTCGTAGGAGTGATTACAGGAGTAGGATTCAGCCAGGAAAAAATGAGTCTGGGAAATATTGTACTTACGGGTAGCAGCCCCACGGTTCTGTTGGATGGTGCCCCGCATATTCAGAGTTTTGGCGGAAACCAACCTGTCAATATGGGGATCATTGCAGAAGATGTCATTAAACAGGGAATGGATAAAAGCCGTTTCGATATCAGGATAGATGCGAATAATTTTTCACAGATTATCTACAGTAGCCAATATGATGAAACCCATTACAATTATCTGGCAAGAATGGCAGAAGCTTATGGCGAACAGTTCTATTATGACGGTGAAGTACTGCATTTCGGAAAACTTCCGCCCCAGAATAAAGCTATTACCCTGACGTATGGCAGCAGTGCCCACGATATAAAAGTGGAATTAAAAGCGGTTCACACCAAACCGAAATTCTACGGTTATAACAGTAATAAAAATGAAAAACTGATTTCAGGTACTACTCCCATCAAACATGTTGGAGACCTTGCTAAAACAGCATACAGTCATAATGATTCAATTTATAAAACACCAGCGCTGCAAATGGCTCCGATCAAAGCAACCACGCATCTGGATGTTGAATATTCACAGAAAAGTGCTTCCGGAAGTGAGGCCGTGAATGTTTTTACCATTTCAGGAAATACAACAGTGCCTTTCCTGCATCCCGGTTGTGTGGCTGATATACAGATGCGTAAACCGGATTCAAATGAGACTTCCTACTTTACGAGAATCATGATTACAGAAGCAGAGCATGAAATTGACACAATTGGTCATTATCAGGGAAGCTTCGTAGGAATTGCTGCCGATACAGGATTTTTACCAAGACCGGAGTATATGGTGCCAAAGGCAGAACCACAGACGGCAACTGTAATCTCCAATATTGATCCGGAAGGACAGGGAAGGGTACAGGTAAGGTTCGACTGGCAGACCAATGATACAACTCATTTTATCCGTATGATGAGCCCGGATGCAGGGGGAACCGACCAGATATCTCAAAATAGAGGATATGTAGCAATTCCTGAAGTAGGTGATCAGGTGATGGTGAATTTTGTTCACAGTCATCCGGACAGACCTTTCGTGATGGGAGGAATGTTTCATGGTGGAGTCGCTTTAGGAGGTGGTATCAATAATCATTTAAAATCTATACAAACCAGAAGCGGAATCAGAATTTTACTGAATGATGATGAAGGGAGTGTAACCATCCTGGATCCAAGCGGAAACAGCTATTTCATGGATGGAAAAGGGAATATCAATATGAAAGCTCCTAAAAATTTCACTTTAAATGCAGGAGAGAATATTAATATTACCGCAGGAAAAGAAATTTCCATTGATGCAGGGGCAAGCATTACCAGTACAGCTAATGAAGACATCAATTCTACAGCCGGAAAAGATATTATGCAGACGGCATCCGGGGATATCAGAGAATCTTCAGATACAAGAACCGAACTTGTAGATAAGGAATTCAAAAGAGAATCCGAAACTTCTCACGAAATAGCAGGTGAAATTTCCATGTTTAGCGAGGTAGAAAATATGACTATGCAGAGCGGAAAAATAGTGGAATTCAACAGTGCTGAGAAATCTAAACTTTTCTGATATGGCAATTATCAAGACGGCAACCAATATTCATATAAAAGTAAAAGACTCTTATCACCTGAATGTTGGAAATAAAGTGGAAAAGATGGCTAAGAAAATTAATGTTGAGGCACAGCGGGAAAACCTTATTTTAGCGAGTAACAAGAAGATTGTGTCTCATGGTAATAAATAAATTTAAGTTCCTTTTGCTTGGTGCTTTATGCAGTCTTTCTATGATGAATGGCCAGAACAAAAAATACAGCTGGCTGGGATCAGTTTCCGCACCTCAGGAATATCCTGTGGAAATTTACAGAGGAGCTATTGCTGCTAACGATTTTACCTATGATTTTGATGCTTCTTTGGGAACACAGAACACAGGATGGGGAAATGAAGGAAATATCAGAAAGGTAAAGACTGAAAAAATGGATCTTCCACATCAGCTGGAGTTTACCTGGTATTCTTTAACTGAAAAAAAGTTTTATACCGGAAAATGGAATCTTAATAAGAGTAACATCAAAAAACTTTTTGATGAAGGTTTTATAGATCAGGATACCCGCAAATGGATGACTTATAATACCTTTATTGTCGGACTGGCTCCTAAGGGAAAAGTCGTTCTATGGGCAAAAGGTCCTAAAAACCAAAAAGAATTAGGTTTTTTTCAGGCTCATGATACCCTTATCACTAAGGAAAATGCAATTAAGGATGCTCAATATATGTTCAAAGATGGTTTTGTGGAGGGAGCATTGTATAAAGCGTTCAAACCAGAGCTTCGTAAAAAAATTGAGGAAGATGGATATCCGGCTGAAGTTAGTTATGAAACATACAGGGAAAGATATAGTTGGAGACCTGTAGTGATTCTTCCGGAAGGAGGAGTGTGGCTGGACTTTGGATTTATTACTTATAATGGTGAGGAGGAAAATCTTTTTGCAAAAAGTCTGAAGGATAACACCTATAAAGAAAGAGCTGTTCCAAGAAATTTTGGTTTTTACTGGCGTGATAAAGATAAAAACAGATATGCCGTATGGATCGATTCTTTCAACGAAAAAGAAATTTTCGAATTATTCAGAAAAATAGGAAAAGAAGAAGAGATTGATCTGACGATTAAAGTAAATGAAAAGAACACCCAGGTTGTATTATCTCTCATTACGGATGAGGGAGAGGTTTCTATTACGAAAGCAAAGATGAGGTTGTCCCGTAAAATGGAAACAGCAGCTAATTAATTAAAAAAAGAACGATGCATAATAATCAATTTGGAGATTATACACCGCCGGCACCGCCAAAAGGTGAAATAGACATTAGAATTGGAGTCTTTTTCGATGGTACACAAAACAACAGAAGCAATACCAGAGCTGCAGGCAATGAGCCAGGATATAAGCCTTCAGCTAATGAAAAGGAAGTTTATAAAAAACAATCAAATAAAAAGGATGACAGCTATACAAATGATTTATCAAATGTTGCAAGGAAAGAATATTGGTACAAGGAAGATAAAGGTAAATATATAGGAAAAGTATATATTGAAGGAATTGGTACCGAAGACTTGCAAGGAGACATAGATAAAAAAACAAATCACAAAGGAGTTGCTTATGGTGCAGGAAGTACAGGAGTAATAGCCAAAGTACAGAGGGGATGTCAAAGAGTTGCGGAGAAGATCAATGAGCTTAAGGGCAGGTTTGAAATCAATACGATTATACTGGATGTTTTTGGCTTTAGTAGAGGGGCTGCTGCTGCAAGAAACTTTGTATTTGAAGTCTCTCAAACTAAGCCTAGAAATGGGTTGTTGGGGTTTATATTAGATAATGATAAAGTAGATTATGATTCCATTCAGGTTAGATTCCTTGGAGTTTATGATACGGTTTCATCTTATGATCCTAATGCAAGCGAGATTACGGTAAACCCAGACTTCAATAATGACGTAGAGGAATTAAATTTAAATACTTTAAAAGCAAAGAAGATTATTCATTTATGTGCTTCTGATGAACATAGAGAAAATTTTATGCTCACAAGAGTAAGGCTTGCGGGAGGACAAGACTTTTTTTTGCCAGGAGTTCATTCTGATGTGGGAGGATGTTATACTAACAATATGTCAGAAAATAAACAGGTAATGGATTTCGATAGCGTATGGGGAGATGGAGTGAGTGATAAACAGTACAACACTGCTTTAAATAATGATTTAAATAATCTAATTGAGCAGGGGTGGGTACATCGTAGTGAGGTAGTCGCTCCAAATTCCTGGCATGAAACTTATATTAATAGAGCAAGAATTAGCAATAGATATAGCTTTATTCCTTTGCATATTATGAGTGAGCAGGTAAACGAATACTATCCAAATACAATTGATCTCATTAATTTAAATAAATCCTATCGTATTCCTAATGGAACTGAGGATGAGTATTTCCCTTTAGATTTAACAAAGGTTAAAAAGAGACTTGATGAATATGTGAAAGAGGGAGCACCTCAGATGACCTATTACACAAACAAGCAGATCGAAGAATTAAGAAAACAATTAGCAACAAAAAAAATAACAACCGAGAAATTTAATAGAATTGTACAGGATCATAATTTATTAATATTTTTAAGAAACAGATATTTACACTGGAACTCTATGTTTGGAGAAATTGGATATAGACCTCATTTCACCTTTAATAAAAAAACATTGGAGATAAAAAGATTCAGAGTAATGGCATTTAATTCATGAAAATACCTTTTAAACATATACTCTTTAGGCTTGTTATATTATTGATTCCTTATCTAGGGTTCTATTTTATGTTTGCAGAAAGTAACTTCAAAGGACAAACGTATGAATTGGATAAACTACCACTATATCTCTTCTTTATTATTTTTGTTTATGTATTTGCAGAAACTTTTCTTTGGAAATGTATGAAGAATAAAAATAAGCTTAAAGAAAATGTAGATTTGATAGTATTTTTTATATTGCTTTATTTTATACTTCCCCACAGGGACTTTTTTACCTAAAATCTAAGAATTAAAATGAATTTTAAAAACAACATAATCTACCTTTTACTTTTCATAAGTACACTAATCTCATGTCAAAATAAAATGGAAAAATACAAATGGCTTCCTACAGAAAGCTCACCTCTTTTATATCCTATGAATATCTATAAAGGGAATCTATATCTTGAAGATGGCACCAGTGTTTATATTCCATGTTCCGGTATTTCCCATACAGGTTGGGGATATAGTGGTTCTAGCCATACACAGGGAGATGATCTAAAAGCTGTTCCTGTAAAACTGGAAGTGACATGGGCATCTTTTTTAGAGAATAAATTTTATACTGGAAGTTGGGAACTCCCTGTAGATAAGATAAAAAAGCTATTTAAAGAGGGAACAGTTAACTGGAGAAATAATGAGAAAGGAACTTATTCTTCAATGGTTGTAGGATTGGCACCGGGCGGAGTTGTTGTAGTCTGGATGTATGGTAATGATCAGCAGATAGAAATAGGAAGATATCAGGCAAAAGAAACTCAAGTGGCCATGAAAGATTATGTTCCAGGAAATCCAACAATCAGTCAGAAAGAATATTTTGATATGAGTGCGTCAGCTCCCGAGGCTTATGAAAATATGAAGAAAAATGGAATTCCATTTGGAATCTGGGATACCTATCGAAAAAAGTACAATTGGAGAACAAGTATAGAAATTCCCAACCATACATTGAAAAATGTGACGATGGAGATGTACAACGGAGAAATGGAAACATTATTTAACGAAACTATTAACAAAAATCCGTTTAAAGAAAGAGCAGTTCCACGTTTATTGTCTTTCCTGTTTGAAGATGAAAATGGAAAAGAGACTGTTTTTGAAGTACGATATTTTGATGAAGAAGAAATCTTTTCATTATTTAAAAAGATAGATGCTAATCAACCGATTGAAGTAGTTCTTCAAATGAATGAAGGGCTTACCAACAGAAAGCTGTTTTTAAAACAAGGAGATAAAGAATTTCCAATACAAAAAATAGACTTTGAGAATATCTGGGATTTGAAAAAAAATAAATTAAAATAAGCATATTATATAAAAATTGGAATTTAATACCTCCTCCGTGGAGTTCAAATTTCAGATTCCACAAAAGGCGGGACAAAACGGAACTCACCTGCTCAGTTATGTAAAAAGCAGGCTGCAGAAGTACATTGATGAAACAAAAAATCTGAGTGCTTTCGAAAGAAGCAAAATTTCTTATAAAAAGTATCTTGATTTTGAGAATGAAAAAAAGCTCATCAATAATTATGTACATTGGTCTGCAACAGGAAAAACAGGGCATGGCCCAAGAAACGATGGAAGAAGAGAAATTATAAACGGCTGATCCATGAAAAAAATAATACAAATATTTCTATTATCTGCAACTCTGAGTAGTTTGCTCTATAATTGTCAAAAAGGGAATGCAATGAACGATACATATGTTTATGAAACCGGTTCAGGATGTGATGAAAACTATCCTATAGATACTTATCGCCAGGTATTTTATTCTAAGGATAATAAAATGATTCAAATAGACGGACTTGGATTTCAGAGAGGACCATGGGGAAATGGAGGAGTAACCTATGTGAAAAATGAAAAACAGGATAAAGAACTTCCTGCTACAATGAAAGTAGGGTATTATTCCTATGCAGAAGATAAATTTTATGAAGGAGAATTCAATCTGCCTGCTGAGAAGATCAAGGAATACCTTAACGAAAAAGCAGACGATCCGGAATATGCCAATAAGAAAAATGAAAACAGCAAAGATGGTTTTTTTCATAAATATGACCGCATAGAAGTAGGATTTACATTAGGAGGAATGGTTGTTCTATGGATGAAAGGGGAAGATGCTCAGAAAGTACTTGCCACATTCACTGCCAAAGAAGCCTTCCCTGAATGGAGTTCTGTTTTTGAAGACTCGAGCCGTAAGGAAAAAGTCGAATACGGACTAAACAATGATGTATACACTCCCAAAGTTAAAAACGAAATCCTTACCAAAACACTTCCTTTAGGTCTTTGGAAAGCCTATGAAGAGCAGTTCAATTGGGGACCTCTGGTAAACCTGCCATCAGGAGGGAAGCTGGAGAATATTTCGGTGAAAACAATCAATGCTGAGGCAGAAACGTTATACAACTCTGCTCAAGGAGATAAAAAGAGAGCCGTACCTTACAATATTGAATTCTTTTGGTCACTTAATGGAAAACACTATAATTCCAGGATTGTTTTTGGTGAGAATATGAATTATTACAATGCAATTTATAAAGCTACAAAAGCTTCTGCCAAAGATGCAAGACCCTCTGATTTCAGACAGGAAGAAGTGTATAAAAACTTTCATCTTCTGAAACCGAATGAACCGGCAAAGCTTAGTATTAATGTAGGGGATGATCAGTCTGTCAATGTTTCATTAAAACAGGGAGACCAGAATTTTCCTTTCAAAAATGTTATTGCCAAAACTTTTGAACAGTAAATGATACATTACAACGTATTATTAAATGTCAGAATCCACCAGTCAGTTGAAAAAGAAAAGATAATAGTAGAATGGGTAATATGATTGTAAATAATATTGATAATCAGTTATTTGTGTATGAGTAGGCTCTTGATTTATATACTGATATTTCAATGTTTCCTGGTGTCATGTCAAAAAAATATGAATAAATACGCATGGACGCCAACGGAAAGTTCACCTAAAATGTATCCTATGAATATACATAAGGGAACTTTGATTTTAGAAGACGGAAGCAGTGTTTATATCCCATCCTCCGGAATTTCCAATGAAATATGGGGACATGTAGGTTCTACTCATGTACAGGGGAATGATCTTAAGGCAGTGCCGGTAAAATTGGAACTTACCTGGGCTTCATTCATGGAAAAGAAGTTTTATAAAGGAAGCTGGGATCTGCCGGTAGATAAGATAAAGGAGTTGTTCAGTAAAGGAGTTGTCAATTGGCGTACAGGAGCTAAAGACAACTATTCCTACATTGTAGTAGGCTGTGCTCCTGGAGGAGTTGTTGTGGTATGGATATATGGAGACGATCAGCAGGTTGAGATAGGACGTTTTCAGGCAAAAGAAACGAATATCAGTATGGCTGAATATGTACCGGGTAATCCCGACATTACACCCAATGAGTTCTTTGATATCGGCAGTTCCGTACCCGCAGCTTATGAGAATATGAATAAAAAAGGGATTCAGTACGGCTTATGGGATAGCTATCGTGAAAAGTATTCATGGAAGCCGGAAATACAGATTCTGGGGTATACCTTAGATCATGTCATTTTTGAAATGTTTAATGGAGAAATGGAAACCTTATTTGGAAGTACAATAACCAATAATCAGTTCAAAGCAAGAGCAATACCAAGATATTTTTCGTTTTTATTATCAAATGCAAAAGGAGAAAAATATGTTTTTGAAGTTAAATATGCGGATGAAGAAGAAATGCTTGAGTTATTTAAGAATGCTGATAAAAATAAACCCATAGAGATCATATTACAAATGGACGGAAGTCTGAATAATAAAAAATTAATCTTTAAACAAGAGAACAAGGAAATCCTGATCAAAAAAATAGATATGGATAATTTCTGGAAATATGAAGAATGATAAGCTGTAAAAAAACATGTTATTTATTATATAAAGAATCGGGCTCATAAAAAGAGCAATGAAGCCGTTTATTATGAAGAAGTTTAATATACATTCCGTTCAGAAAAATGAAAATCTAAAAAGCATTGCTGCCCTTTACGGGATAGAAGCAGATGCTTTAAAGCTATTTCATAACAATCGCTGCGAGGTAAAAGATATGATCCTTATAGACCTTACCAGGCAGACGGAACTTTTTATTCCGCGAACAGCTGTTGCAGATAAAAATAAACTGGTAAAGTTCGGAAGAGGAAACCGTTTGGTTTTTCGGCCGGAAAACTCATTCTGTAAATATGGGGTGGTCATTAGTTTCGAAACCGGAAATCATAAAAATGAACTGAAATATGAAACATCAGC
Organism: Chryseobacterium sp. MYb328; assembly: GCF_037572595.1. Classification (NCBI taxonomy): domain Bacteria; kingdom Pseudomonadati; phylum Bacteroidota; class Flavobacteriia; order Flavobacteriales; family Weeksellaceae; genus Chryseobacterium; species Chryseobacterium sp. MYb328. Next base: position 27,809 of record NZ_JBBGZQ010000028.1, read on the forward strand.
CCGTTGGTTGAAATATGAGAATAAGCTGCATTTTTTTGAGATCGATCGTATTTCAAACCTATATCTGAACCAGGAAGAAGTCAATGAAATTGCAGATACACTGGCCTATAAAACATCAAAGGTTTTATACCCTTTGCAGGTAAGTGTAGATGAATATGGAAAATTCAATCAGGTAGAAAATATTGAATCCTTTAAAGAAAGATGGGATAGGGTAAGAGAAGAAGTTTATAAAGAGTTTGAAGGGGAAATCGTAGACGAATATTGCAGGAAGATAGAAGAAATTATATACGAAGAAGATGCTATTAATCTTTATCTTAAAAATGATTATTTCCTCAGAACGATATTTCTCGGAATCTATCAGAGTTTCGGAAATACCTTTCAGATTGAAATTGAAAAAGGTTTTCCAATCATCAATAACCCGATAGAACCAAAATATAAAATCCACATAGAAACAGATCCGGTAAAAGACGAATATGACCTAGTGCATATAGCAGGAGAAGGGAATTTAAATGATGAAAGATCCGTATCCGATCTGATCAACGGATATCCTTTCTCAATGATTATTCCAGATGATCCGGTAATGAATGAAGAGGGAAACTTCAGAATAGAGTATTATCTGAACGGAGAAACATTACTTCCCGAATCCCTATATCTGGAATGCAGTATTATGCAGGAAGAAGAAAAGAAAATATCAGTGGTGGTAACTGCTATAACAGAATAAAAAAACAAATACAATGAAATTTAAATTAGACCATAAAATTTTTACGCTCATCGGTATGCTGTGCTGCAGTTTATCTTTTGCACAAAAAGTAGAATTTACCGTACCAAAGAGTATTGACGTTTTGGAAAATATCATTTTTGATTTTCAGAACGACTTTACGAAACCTATTGCAGTAGATGCCGCTGCTACACCTGATGATTTCTCAACGACCGTTGATCTTTTTGATCTGAAATATGATGGTAACAACAAAAATCCTTACCTGAATCTGACATTAAATAAAGGTGCAAAAGCCAAACAGTTCATCGAAAGAGCAAGCTGGACCGTAACCTTTAAAAAGATTTCCAAAAAAAGTACAAAAGTAAGCATCGATATTGAATCCATCATTCCCGATCGATGGTCAAAGAAAGAAGTAGATGTAAAGCTTACCCAGTCCACAGGAAAAGTAGAAAACGAAATCAAAGAATTTCTTTTACATTATAAGAAGCCAAAATCTTCATCCGCTCGTGCTACAGCAGATGCCGCAGCAGAACCTACAGCAGAACAGATTGCAGCAGCAGAAGCACAGGCAGTCGCTCAGATGGCAGAGTTTGAAAACAGAAAAATTATCCAGAAAACAACTTCAAAAAAACTGCAGGCACTATTCAGTAAAAAGCAGTTTATCACTCTGCCAACCATAGCAGATAGCTTTACAAAACTCTTACAGATACAGCCCACTGAACCGGAGTGTGAGGATTGTAAAGGAGGAAAATATTCAAGCTGGGATATTGAAGATGTTTTTAATCTGATCTATGCTAAAATGAATGACAGACAGGAATATTATGCGCTACAGTATTATGGTGATAAAAAAGTTTCAGGCTTACCTTACGGGCTTGTATTCAATGAAAGTTCACCCTCAGAATGTAAAGCCAAATTTGCAAGATATAATGCACAGCTTTACCAGACTGCAGTAGAAGTTGATGCCAATACATCCAGTGCATTAACGGTGGTTACCTTCAAAATGAATGGCAGCTTTATCCGTCTTGAATTCGGAAATCAATATCTGACGAGACTTCACGTATCAAATAAAGAACAATAACCATGGCTGAAAAACATATTGTAGTACAGGGGGCAATGTGCAAATGCCAGTTCGGACAGGCTCCGGATATGCTCAAAGTACTTTCCCATCAGAAAGAATACGCTAACGATAAAAATGCGTCCAAAAAACTCATCGTTACCACAAAAGAAATAGGAGGAGCAACATTTGAGAAAAATACATTCGGAAACTGTACCAAAAACGGAGGCCCGCCACCGCCATGCAAGATCATGGTCACCGAATGGCAGAACTTCTATGACAAAGTACAGCTAAGCAATGGCGGATATATGATTCTGGAAGACAGCAAAGCCATCTGTGCCGTTGCCGGAACTCCATGTATCGAAATTACAGACCATGGCCAGAGAACAGAAGCCAGCCAGCAGAACTTTAAAAATGCCGATAAGGATGTACAGCAGCAGATCAATCCTTTGGTAAATACAGAATCAATGTATAAAGATCAGCCTGCTCACCAGGGAGAGGATGGTGTAATCTAAAATGAAAAAAAATGGCGAAAGGAGTTAAAACAATAAAATTTCAAGGTCCACATTATCCGGCTATGACTGTGCCTGGAAAGAGAATCACTTTAAAGGCTGATCAGCCTGGGCTTTTTGAAGTAGATCAATGGCTTCCGGGGACTACCGCTGAAGATAAAAAGAAACCTGTAGTGTGGATGAGCCAGAGTATGGATAGGCTTTCAGTGCTCACTAAGAAGGAATCAGCATCCGGATTTAGATTTGTGATTGGGAAAAAATACTGTGGAAATTATCATTATTATATAGAAGCCAGTTTTTCGGGGAAAAGAGATACCACTCATAATTCAGGACTTTATGTAAAAGGATGGTGTGAACCCAGAATTGCAGACAGCAGATGGTGTAAGCAGCCAGGTGGCGAAGATGAAAGGAAAACTTATGTCTTTTCCTACGGACATCTTATCTATCTTCATTTAGATACAGAAGGCCTTAATGGAGACAGCCTGATTGTGGAAGTTTATAAAGTAGTAACAGGAGGTGGAGGTCTTAACGATGATAAGCTTATGTCTGTTTATACTGCAAAGGTAATTGACGGGCAGGTAAACCTGAAAATTGGAAATACCTACCAATGGTATGGTAAAATCGGAAGACCCAAAGATAAAGAGGAGTTTTATGTAAAAGTAAAAACAGCTTCAGGACTTGTGGTAACTGACGGTAAAGATAAAGTTCATGCCCGTTTTTTGAGAATTCAGAACAGAGTGGTAAGTAAAGGAGTAGAAAGCTCAACTAATAATACCCCGACAAAAGTTGATTTACCCGATAAAAATCAAAAGAATACCCATTCCTGTAAATACAAGGAAATAAGTGTAGATGATAATGGAGAACATTTTGTAGTCTTTAAAGAAGGAAGTACCAAATTTAAAAAAGTAACTTCCGAAACCCAGCTGGTAACGAGGAGAATACATTTTGCCTTTGACAGATCAGAAATTCGTACAGAGGAAAGAGCATTCCTGCAGACCCTTCTTGATTTTCTGCTGTATAACCAGCACCTGGATATGACCCTTTCCGGACATGCTGATGACAGGGGAACACTGGACTACAACCAGGCACTTTCAGAAAGAAGAGCAAATGCGGTAAAAGATTTCTTTGTAAAGGGAGGGCTTGTTAAAAGCAGAATTAAAACAAGAGGCTATGGCGAAGTAAACCCTGCTGTAACCGGAAAAACAGAAGATGCCTATAAAAAGAACCGAAGAGTAGAAATAGATTTCAGCTATCTGGAATATAATCAGGAGGCACTGATCTATGAAACTATCGGTCCGGACGCAAAAAAGGCCAAGGATATCACAGTGAATGTCATTGATCGTGTAGACAAAGGATGCTTCAGAAAAGAAAAGCATGATAAAACCATTATCTATATTAACGAAACAAATGGCAAAGACTTAATTCCGAAGAAAGGAGACAAAGTAAAACAAACTGTATTTTCACAGCAGTCCGGATTCCCTAAAAACTATGCGGGAATCTTGATGAGGTATCTCAATCCGTGGTCCGGAATTGATTATAAATTTGCTTTTTTTATCAATAGCTGTGCCTATTATGCCAGTAAGAAAAATGCTACCCTGGAAGTAAGAGTATATCCGGATATTATCTGGATCGGTCATTTTCAGTATACTGATACTAAAGAAGTAATGCCCCATTATTTCCACGGTAAAACATTTCAGCTAGAGCAGGGGATTTCGGATGTAATTGATGAAATAACAAACAGTACTTTGTTTAAAATTACGAAAATTCTTCCTTCTCAATGGATTATGGAGTATGTGGTGTTGGAATATATTAAAAGTGAAGCCAAAAGTTACTTTTATGGTATTCATACCATTCATAACCGTACATTAGAGAAAACAGGGGACGCACTTTCTTTAGTGGGTACTGAAACAAATCTGATCAGGCAGACCCAATATACAAAATATGCCGCCGCCGCAGTTATATATGGCTTTGTAGTAGTGGGTATCTTAGTAGATTTATTATTAATTTACCTTACAAGAGGGAAAAACTTAGAAGGGAAAATCGCCAAGTTATCAAAAGCCGTAAAAGGAGGCCAGAAAATATTGAAAGGGCTTGAAGATGCTGGTGCCGAACTTATACCGCCATCTATTGCAATTAATGCAGGGATGTTTTATAAAAAGCAAAAAGATGGAAGACTGGCTTTAGTGTATGAAGTGAATATTAAGGCAAATCCTATTTTAGCTATTAATTTTAAAAGAGAGTTTGATCTTTTAGATCTTCTGAAAAAAGGTATTGAAAGTATAAAAGGCGCAAAAACGCCAAATGATAAAGTTACTAAAGCTAAGCTAGCTGAAACCAAGAAGAATAACAATAAAATAATTGAATATTTCAAAGAAGTAGCTAAAGGTATAAGTATCAAAGGGGCTTTTGACGCAGTAGGAGGGCTATATCTTGATCAGAATATTCAATTTAATTTTTTAACCAACTCTCATTCTTTTACTGATAAAATTGGAAATTTATTACAAACAGCCCAGAATGAAGTTACTATTAAGGATCAGATTGTATTTAATGCAACCATTAATGGGCAGTTTAAAAAAGAATTTGATTTTTTTAGATTACAAACCAAGGTAGAAGGGAAACTTGATATTAATATTAAAGGAGCTGCAGGGTTAAAGTTAAAATACGGCGTTGATAGCGGAGCCAGTGCTCAGAAAAATAATACCAAGGTAAAAGCTAAAGGACTGTATGTTCAGGTGAATAAGTTTTGCTCTGGAGTAGAGGGGAACTATTTAGGAAGCCTGAAAGTGTCTAATACCTTAACGGAAATATTAGATATTACCGGCATTTCTACCAATGAAGGAAAACCAATGCCATTCGTATTAATAGAACCTTTTGATGTACCTTTATTTGAAATTCAATTATTTAAAGAATAAATAAAATGACAAAAATATTATATGCATCAGTATTCCTTTTTAGTATACTAAGTTGCTCACAAAAACAACAAACTATGTTAAATCAAAATCCAGACATTACAGCAGACAACATTGTAGAAGAAATTGTAAAGCAGGTAAAACATTATCCTTCAGAAAAAATATATAATCTGGGATATTCAAATGATAAATGTTATTTTGATATGTATGTTGACGGAATCAAGCTCAATAAGGCTTTTAATAAGGCGCTTGGAAATACGGCTGTCGAAATCAATAATGTTATTTTTAAAAGTGGGAAACATACCGTTTCCTATAAAATGTATCCGCTGGGTAAATCTAAAGAATATGAAGAGGTGTTTAATACTTTAGTAGATGGTACCACATTAGAATTTGATTTGACCTCTTATGATAAAAAGAATGCAAATGCACAGGATGTAGAATATACCACTCATAAAGCTTCACAGACTTCACAAGAGCTATCGCCCGGATATTTTAAAGACAAATTTGCAGGATCAGGAAAAACTTTTTACGAAGGTAGTTTTGAAATTAATATAGATGTGCCTTATACCTCTCATTCAGCTTTTGAAAAAGCACAGGACTTACGAAAGGTTGATAAAAAAGAGTTGCAAGAAAAATTACTGAAAAAGTACAAGGAAGTTTGGAATATCTATCAAAATAAAGAATTAGATAATATTGCACGATTAGAATATAATACACTGCATGATTTATATGTTTCTACTTATGATTCAAAGGAAGTGATTAATAAGAATATTTCAACCATGTTCAATGATATCTATAAGAATAGTTCGTTTCAAATGCAGCCTATTGAAAAGTATAAATTAGAATTTTTTGCTGATGGTAAATTGGCTGCATTAATGCTTGATACTAGCGACAATCAGTTGAGAGGAAATACAGCACTGTGGGCCAAGGTAAATTATGATGGAGGGACAAGAGGTTTTTTCCTGAACAGATATTTTTATATCCCTCAGGGCGAAACTGAATTTAAAGTTTACTAAGTGAAATTTTTCAACAAAAAATATATACTACTTCTTTTATTGGGAATAGGTTTTCTATCCTGTTCCCAAAAGAAAGAAGATATTATCAATCAAAATCCAGACATTACAGCAGATAATATTGTAGCAGAAATAGCAAAGCAGGTAAAACATTATCCTGTTGAAAAACAATATAAATACAGGTATAATAACAGTATGTGCTATTTTGAAATATCTATTAATGATATTCCATCATTTAAAGACTATCAAAGTTCACAAAACGGATCCGCATTTTTGATTAATGATTTGATTTTTAAAAGCGGCAAACAAAAGGTGTCATATAAACTATTGCCTTCAGAGGGAACAGAATTAAAGGATAATACAGAATTGCAACTCACATTATTGTCCTATGATCAAAAAAATAAAAATGCGGATGATGTAGAGTATTCAAAATTCACGCTTCCTCAAATAGAAGAAAAAATAGCAGAAAACTATTCTAAATTCAAATTTTCAGGGGCTGGAAAAACATATTACGAAGGTAGTTTTGACGTTAATGTAGAAGTTCCATATGACTTACAGTCTCCATTTGAAAATGCTCAGGATCTTAGAAAAATAGATAAAAAGAGCCTTGAAGAGAAATTAGTGAAAGAATATAACAAAATACGCAATATCTATCAAAGTAAAGATAAAGATAAGGTGGCAAGACTGCTGTATGATAAACTTAAAAATCAAATGGTAACAGAATACGCTTCTCCTCAAAAAGTAAAGGCAACGTGGGAAGAAGCTAAAGAAATTCTGTTTAATAGTGATATGGAAATTTTGCCAATAGAAAAGTATGAGATGAGATTTTTTGGTAATGGTAAGCTTGTAGCACTCTATGCAGACGGTTCAAATCCAAATACAAGAGGAGGAAATGCTTTGGTTTGTCACTTGAAATCGGGCTATGGGAAAGGATTTCTTGAGCTTAAACATTTATTCTATATCCCTCAGGGCGAAACTGAATTTAAAGTATATTAGTCTGCCCGTTAAAAACAGGAATAAATCTCTGGTTTAGTCTTTGAAACAATATGCTTGAACTGAAATAAAAGAAAGAATTCATTACAACGAAATTGCTGTCATTTATAAACATGAGGACTTGCTAAATACTAGGGATTAATTAAACATCTCTGATCTTTATATCAATATAAAATATGACCTTTTTAGGATACTTCTTTTCAGCCGTATGCTTGTTTTCCCTTTATATTGCATATAGGATTTTTAATAAAATTCTAAAAAGCAAAAGTGCAGTAAAAGGGAAAATTGGGTTTATAGAAAAAGGATTTATGTTGTTTTTTATAAGCCTGCTGATCATTACTGTTAATTCCTTAACGTTGGTTCTGTCCTATAGTTTCTTTTGGGAGAAAGCGTACAGGGGCATTTCAGAGAAACAGTACGAAGCTGTAGTCATTGGCTATAAAAAAGAAACCATTGCAACCCGTAATTTTTCTACTTCAGGATATTATAACAAACAGATATATTTTCCGGAAGTGAAATATATCAATGTCAATGGGAAAGAAGTCATAAAAGCACTGGATCTTACAGATAACAATCCCCCTGCAATAGGACAGACTCTGAAAATTACGGATACTGAAGTCAGTGAAAAAGCCAACAGGATTGAACTCAATTGGATCATGATGGCTTTTGGAAGTGTTTTCACAGGACTGACAGCCTTTTTTGCATGTTTGCTCACTACCTATCTTCGAAATGAAGCTTTTAAAAAAAGGGTGAGTATCTCCCTATACGGAGCTCTTGTGATATGGATCCTCAATGGAGTATGTATATTGCTGATGTGGTTGAAATATTGATGCTTAGAAACATCAATGAATAGAATAAAACATAGTGTTATTTTGAAATAAAATGTATTTTTGGAATAAAACTAACCCAAAATAGGATTCAAACTTAAAAATATCTATGGAGAATAAGAAAATGTCACCAGCAAGCTATTCCGTTCTGGGAATAATTCTGTTCTGCTTTCTCTATTATATCTTATGGCTGATCTTTAAGGAAAAAATGCCGTTTCATGAATACCTTTCAGATATTAATACCCACTATGATGAGTATGCAGGTCGTGTTTTGTATTGTATACCCCTGGTGATCTTTATCCTGATATTTTTTACCATTCTGAAACCTTCTGCTTCCAAACGGTTTTTAAGATTACAGGCATCACTTCCCACCTCTAAAATACAATCCCTGGCAAAAGGTTTGGTGGAAGTAGAAGGAACCCTGATGATGCAAGCTCCATTGCGTTCTCCGGTAAATAATGAAGAATGTATCGGATATTATTACACCATTGAAGACGTAGACAAAGACTCGGATGGTAAAAATACATATACCACTGTGCATAGAGAAACTCAATGTAATCTCTTTCAAATCAAAGATGAGACAGGAACAATAGAAATACAACCGGAAGGAATTGAACTGGTCTTACTGGGAGAAACCAATATAAGCAGTACCTACAACAAAAGATATAAAGAAACCCTCTTAAAACACGGTCAGAAAATGCTGCTGGTAGGGTATGCTGATTCAAAAAATGGAGTTCCATTCATCAGAAAAGATGAACATTATAAAGTTCTTGGAATCACCTCATCATCAGGAATCACAGTGTGGAACAAATACCAGCCGTTGTTGAGGTCATTTCTTTTCACGTGCTCAATTATTTTATTAATTATCATTTATATCCTTATACAATAATGAACCAGACTGTAGCTATCATATTACTCGTACTGCTGACTGTAGCAGTCCTAAGCTTTTTGATTAATCTGTATAATAAACTGGTATTGCTCAGATTCAATGTAGATAAAGCATACAGCAATATCGATGTTGTTCTGAAGCAGAGAGCAGGTGAAATTCCCAATCTCGTCAACGTAGCCAAAGGCTTTATGAATTATGAAAAAGATCTGCTTACCAGACTTACCGAATTGAGAACTGTTTACAATAGCACCACCGATTCAGATAAGAAAACAGAAGTGGCTAATGAAACTTCCAAGGCTCTAAATTCATTCTTTGCTGTATCAGAAAACTATCCGGAACTGAAATCCAATAATAATTTTCTGGAACTTCAGAAGCGGATTTTCGAATTGGAAAACAAGATCTCAGACAGAAGAGAATTTTTCAATGACAGTGTGAACCTTTACAACATCGGAATCCATGAATTCCCGAATGTAATACTGGCAAAAATGTTAGGGTATAAAGATAAAACCCTTTTAGCAGTAACCGATCAGGAAAAAGAATACCATGGAGTTCAGTTTTAATACCTTTTTCGGTCTTGAAAAAGACCTTACAGCTCACCCCGAAATGCTGATTTTTGCGGCACTTCTTATCCCGATATTGCTGATGCTTCCCATTGCTTTAGTAGGCTGGATTTTTAGAAAACTTAAATTCAATATGTATATCATCAATGTACTATTGTACACAATGATGTTTACATTTTTATTGGGAATACTTACCATTTTTGTCCTTTATTTCATTACAGATAAAAATGGAATTAAATTGATGTATTGCTGGTTAACCGTTTTTGCCGGAATGTTCTTTTTCAGTCTGATTAATGAAAATACCATCACTAAAATGTTTGCCGATTGGTCTAAATTGATTGAAGAAAAAGACAAGAGCAGGAGGTAAGAGTGGTAAGGAAGAGGGAAGCCGGAGGATGGGAGTTTCTGAAGTCTGATAAACATATTAATTCGTGAGAACAGAGCAGCAATGATATTTGAATGATAAATTTATTGCAGAGTCTTGCATTACATATAGCCTTTATGGATATGCACTCGCTTAATAAGAATCAATGAACCTGATTCCATCTTTTGCTCCCTTAAAATATCCAGTGTGATAATAAAAAATTTGCGTTAATAAAGATAGGCTGTTTGCTTACTGATTACGATTCTCCATTCTCAAAACAAAGCATTAGAAAATAAAACATTTACATCAAAAAAATGGCCGGTCTCACAAGAAGACCAGCCATTTCTATAATAAATATACTTGAATTATTTTACTATAAACTGCATCGAAGCACCATCCAGTTTTAAAATATAAACTCCCTGATTAAGGTTTCCCGTTCTAATTACATTTCCATTTCTGAAAGGTCTGTCAATGGTCTGAAGAACTTTCCCCTGCAGGGTATAGATCTCTGCCTTTTTAACATTCTGAACATCACCTTTTACAGCAATCTCCTGATTGGTTACCGGGTTAGGGGTGATTTTAAAACTCGATGCTGAGGTCTCTGCTGCAATATTTTGGGCTTGCCTGGCAGAAGACCCTGAATAACAAGTCCATTTCAGATCATCAATAGCCACTCTGTTGCTGGTAGAACTATTCATAAGGCTTACCGTTACATTTCCTGAAATATTAATATTGCTGATGGTTGTTGTCGTAGCTGAAGTACTGTAAGGAGCTGTTCCTACCGTTGTTCCGTTTACTTTTACATCAAGCACGCCATTGCTTCCGGAGAATTTCAGTTGTGTAGTAACAGTTAAAGATCCAATACCATTCGCTGAGCTTCCGGATGTTAATGATCCGCTTCTTACAGTTATAGCTTTATTATTGATTGTCTGATCAGTTCTTGAATCTGTAGCGGTCCAGGAAATACCACCATTGCTCCATGTTTTGTTAGAATAGGTAGAACTTGCCGCAGGAATTGATTCAAAATTTTCATTGGCGCAATCCGTAGATGGAGTAGACGTTCCCGTATTGGTTGTTCCGGAAACTGTAGAGCTGTTGGAAGATGAATTTCCTGCAGCATCCTTGGCTACAACATAGAAACTGTAAGCTGTTGAAGGGTTTAATCCTGAAATTGTAGTAGAAGTTGAACTTATTGTTGTTTTCAGACTTCCGTTCATGTAAACATTGTAAGAAGAAACGCCCACATTATCCGTAGCAGCATTCCATGTAAGAGAAATACTGTTGGATGTCTTTGCAGAAACAGCTAAACCTGTAGCAGCTGTCGGAGCCTGAGTATCAGTTGTAGGCTGCTGAGAACCCCAGATAAGATTCACATAGCCTGGATTATCAATAAAAGGATTTCTGTTCCCCTGATAAGAATAAGATGCATTATTTCTTTTGATCTCAGCCTGAGAAACCGGATCCTGATTATGCCATGCCAGAAGAACATTCAGCTCCCATGACTGAAGCCCTGGAAATGCAGAACTTCCCAACATATTTCCTGAAGAAAAAGAAGAAAGTTTACTCTGATAACGCGTTACAAAATAAAAGATCATACGGGCTACATCCCCTTTGAATTCATCAATCGGCTCAAAAACCGTCCCTGAATATCCAGAAGAAGCAGAATTACCCAGTTTTGATCCGTTCATAGACGTAAAAGTTGTACTTCCAACCTTACCAAACGGATAATTGCTTCTCATACCATTTACTTTACCATCTGTAGCTCTGATGAAGTGAATGTCAGCAACCATTGGAGAAGCCTGATTAAATAAACTTTGAGGAACAACATGTTCTCTGTTGTAGCAGTTCCCTTCTGTAGAATAAGTTCCGCACTGGTTAGAACCCGGAGTATATTTATAAGGATCAGTACCTACAGGTCTTTCCGAATAAATATCAAGGATAGATCCGTCATTTTCGTAATCTTTGTCAATATCAGTAGTTTTATAGGCAGTCCATAATCCGTTGTAGCCTTTATCCTGATGTCCGCTGGTGATAATGCTGCTCAAAGCAGTTTTAAGTGCGGCACCGTTCAGTCCGTTGGCCGAATTATAGTATCCTGCAGGAGCCTGTGCATACGCAAGTCCCGAGAATAAAGTGAATAAGATAATTTTTTTCATATTAATTAATTTCCAACAAGATTACTACATTTTCATGAATAAAAAATTACATTATCGTTAATTTTGAAATGTACCGCATTCAGCTTTCACCTATAAATATCATTAAAAAATCAATAGATTCCCGGTCTTTGTCATTCTATAAGAATCTAAACTTAGTTATTCATAAGCCTAATTAGAAAAGGTAAGAAATGACCTTAAACCTCATCTCTGAAAATGTAATATCCATCTCCTGTGCTCGGAATTAAAATAATATTCTTATCCATGAAAATCTATGTTTAATTAAAGCAAAAAAGCCGGCACAAAAGTACCGGCATATATAATAATAGCTAAAAATCTTATTTTCTCTGTGGTGGATAATTTTTCATAATCTCAGCCATGATTTCAGGAATCTGTCTCTGTTTAGATTTTGGTGAATCTACAGAAATTCCGCTTCCGATACCCTGCCAAACCAGTTTATTGGATTTTGAATCAATAAGGTCTACAATAATGGCACCTTCATTATAATTGCTTGTCCATGTTCTGTTCATTCCAACACCCCATCCGAAAGGTCCGCCCCATCCCCACATTCCGTAAGGAGAAGAAGAATTCACATCAGTGATTTTTTTATGGTTTGCTTTTACGTTGATAATGAGATCTGGATTTTCTCCCGATTGAAGTCCTTTGGTTTGAAGCTGTCTTGAAAGCTCATTCAGAACTCTGTCTTTATCAATATCATTCAGTTTTAGATCATCAATTCTTATTTTATACGTTTTGTAAGAATTGAAATTGGCGGTTTCAGCATAATCTGAACGTACCTGAAACGGGCTACAGGAAGTTAAACCTAATGTAGCAGATGCCAACAAAATAAAAATATATTTTTTCATTTTATTTATTTTTTTTATCATTTTTAATGAATGTATCAGTCTTTTTATCGTACCCGTAAGGACAGTGTCTGCAGCCGCTTTTACAGCAATGACCTCTTTTCAGATGGAATTTTTCTGTAAAAACCTTGTATCCCTGTTCATTATAATAAAAGTCTTCACCTTCTTTGATGTCATAATGGGCCATAAGTTAAATGTAAGTCAAAAAACTTTTTATATTTGTTAGTATGATAATTGTATGCCAAAAGCCATTAAAAAAATTAAAAATTAACGGCATTGCTCTTTTTCCCTTTATCTTCATTAGGAAACCCGAAGATAAGGAAAATAATACACTTATTAATCACGAAAAGATCCATTTACGGCAACAGCTGGAGATGCTGGTCATATTTTTCTATATCTTTTACGTCATCGAATATTATTACTGGTTTTTCAAACTCAAAAACGGCTATAAAGCTTATATGAGAATCTCATTTGAAAGAGAAGCCTACGCGAATGAAAGCAACCTGAATTATTTACAGAAAAGAAAATTCTGGAATTTCAGGAAATATTTAAAAGATAAAAGATCTTGTCGTTAAACAATAATTATGCATTCGGATATCAACATCAATAGGGGCGGGCTTCAGCCAAAACCTGAAAATTTAAACACAAACATCTCAAACAATTGTACAAATAACACAAACATTTTGCACACCATTACAACCCAGCCATCTGTGAAAATCCGTGTCATCTGTAGTTAAAAAAAACAGCAAAGAATAATAGCAACACCACAAAAGCTCAATAATTAATCTTTTATTATTTTTGTATTCTATAAACCATGAGTAGTCCAAAAAACTAAAATGCTATTACAATTCCCTACAGAACCTATTCCTATTCAGGAAATCCCGATTCATAGAAATGTAAAACTCTTCATTAAGAGAGAAGACCTTATTCATCCTCAGATTTCAGGTAATAAATACTGGAAGCTGTTTTATAATGTCAATCGTTATCTGGAAAGCAATCCTGAAAAGCCTTATATCATTACATTTGGAGGCGCTTTTTCCAATCATATTGCTGCTGTTTCTGCAGTTGGAAACCTTGCGGGAATTCCCACGTTGGGAATCATCAGAGGAGAAGAATTACAGCACAAATGGAGGGATAATCCCACTTTACTTTTTGCCAAAAGAAACGGCATGAACCTGAAATTTGTCACCCGTGAAGAATATCGTCACAAAGAAAAACTTACAGAATTCCTGCAACAGGAGTTTCCGGAGGCCTTAGTAGTTCCGGAGGGAGGAACCAATAAAGAGGCTGTAGAAGGGGTGAAAATGATGCTCAATGAGCAAACCAAAGATTTTGACTATCTTTGCACCGCAGTTGGAACAGGAGGAACCATTGCCGGAATTTCAAAATTCTGTGAAGACAATCAGAAAGTTATAGGATGTAACGTTGTTGATGATGCTTCACTTGAAAATAAAATATTTGAATTAACTTTGAAACATAATTTTGATCTAATAGATTCATGTTTTGGAGGTTATGGTAAAATAAGTGATGAAAATATCCGTTTTATCAATGATTTCAAAGAGAAATACGATATTCCTCTGGAACCGATTTATACAGGAAAGATGATGCAGAGAGTTTTTGAACTGATAGAAGAAGAGTATTTTCCTGAAGACAGCAGAATATTGTGCTTTCATACTGGTGGATTACAGGGGATTGAGGGAGCTAATCTGCTTTTAGAAAAACAGAATAGAAATTTAATTATATAAGTAAAATTGAAAAACATGAAAAGACTTTTCCTATCCATAAGCCTTTTAGTTTTATCAAAATTTTCTGCCCAAAGCTGGGCAACCGAAGATCAGTACATTCAGAAATTTGCTAAATATGCAGTAGAGGAAATGGAAAAATATAAAATTCCGGCTTCTATTACTCTTGCTCAGGGACTTCTTGAAACAGGAGGCGGACAGAGCAGATTGGCACAGGAAGGTAAAAATCACTTCGGAATAAAATGTAAAGAAGACTGGACCGGTAAAACGATGAAACACACGGACGATGCTCCCAATGAATGCTTCCGGGTATATGACGATCCAAGACAGTCTTACGAAGATCATTCTATATTTTTGTCCACCAGAAAATACTACGCCAATCTTTTCAAGCTTGATATGAAAGATTACAGGGCATGGGCTACAGGATTAAAAAAAGCAGGATATGCAACCAATCCCCGTTATGCTTCCATCTTGATCACTAAAATTGAAAAGTATAAGTTATACGAATATGACAACACCAATTCTAATGAAGTGTTGTATGCTGTTCTTAAAATGTACCCGGATCTGAAAGATGACAGAACTTTCATGGCACAATTGGAGCCTTCAAAAGCTACAAAGAAAGCCAAAGAACCGGTGACTGTTGAAGTTCCTTATAAGCAGACTTCTTACGCACAACAGCAAAAAAGAGTGGAAAGAATCAAGACAAAAGCTGAGATTCTAAACTCTATTCTCATCAAAAGTCACCCGAATGACGGGTTGAAATATATTGTAATTCCTGAAGATACCGATATTAGATTCATTGCCAATAAATTCAAGGTCAGTGAAAGCCGTCTGATGAAGTGGAATGAACTGGACAATGAAACCTTGAAGAAAAATGATATTGTCTTTTTGGAGTCTAAAAACTCATCAGGAAATACAGCGACTTACAAAGCTATCTCTGGAGAGGATATGCATGATATCGCTCAGAAATTCGGAATCAAATTACATAAATTATATGCTAAAAACAGAATGGATGAAGGACAACAGCCATCTGCAGGACAGCTGATTTATCTGATTGATAAAAAACCAAGAAACTAATTTAATTTTTTGTTGAGAGTTTATTGTTGACATTTATGCCAACCAGCAACTGTCAACCAACGACAAATATATATGAAGTATCAAAGAAGTTCGGCTTTGTTTGATGAAGCCTACAAATACATTCCGGGAGGGGTAAACTCTCCGGTAAGAGCATTTAAATCAGTGGGAGGAGTTCCTGTATTCATGAAATCGGCAAAAGGTGCTTATCTTACTGATGCCGATGATAATACTTATATTGATTACATCAATTCATGGGGACCAGCTATTCTGGGACACACACATCCTGAAGTATTGGAAGAACT
This sequence comes from Chryseobacterium sp. MYb328, assembly GCF_037572595.1. Classification (NCBI taxonomy): domain Bacteria; kingdom Pseudomonadati; phylum Bacteroidota; class Flavobacteriia; order Flavobacteriales; family Weeksellaceae; genus Chryseobacterium; species Chryseobacterium sp. MYb328. Next base: position 43,785 of record NZ_JBBGZQ010000028.1, read on the forward strand.
GAAAATCCAGGCTGAAAAAGGTTTCTCTTTCGGGGCTCCTACAGAACTGGAAACTGAAATTGCAAAATTCATTGTTGAAAACGTTCCGAATATCGATCAGATCAGAATGGTTTCTTCAGGAACAGAAGCATGTATGAGTGCTGTAAGACTGGCAAGAGGATATACCAAAAGAGATAAGATCGTAAAATTTGAAGGTTGTTACCATGGGCATTCAGATTCATTTCTGATCAAAGCGGGAAGCGGTGCTGCTACTTTTGGAAATCCAAATTCTCCGGGAGTAACAGAAGGTACTGCTAAAGATACTTTATTAGCCCGTTATAATGATTTTGAACAGGTTCAGGATTTATTCCGTCACAATCCGGGAGAAATTGCTGCGGTAATCATTGAGCCCGTTGCCGGAAATATGGGGTGTGTATTGCCAGAAAATAATTTCCTGCAGAATTTAAGACAAATCTGTGATGAAAACGGAGCTTTACTGATTTTTGATGAGGTAATGACCGGTTTCAGATTATCATTCGGAGGAGCGCAGGAACTTTTTGATGTAAAAGCTGACTTGGTAACTTATGGAAAAGTAATCGGTGGCGGATTGCCAGTAGGCGCTTTTGCCGGAAGAAACGAAATCATGGATCATCTGGCTCCAAAGGGAGGTGTATATCAGGCTGGAACATTAAGTGGAAATCCATTGGCCATGAGAGCTGGATTAAAAACACTTCAGCTAATTAAAAATGATCCTGAATTTTTTAACAGATTAAGCAAAACAACACAAACTTTGGATCTTGAAATCGGAAAGATTTTAAATGAAAAAGGAATTGCTCATAAGATCAACAGAAAAGGTTCAATGATGTCTGTATTCTTCCATACCAACAGAGTTTCTAACTTTGATGAGGCACAGGAAGCTAATCATTCATTGTTCAATAACTTCTTCCATCAGATGCTTCAGAATGGAGTATATCTGCCACCAAGCGGTTATGAAACGTACTTCATCAGTGATGCGATCAAAGAAAAAGAAATTGATATGACGCTGGAAGCTGTAAGAAAATTTGAATATTCTAATTTATAATAAAAAAATAGACTGCCTTTTAAGACAGTCTATTTTTTTTATATCTATAAGTTTATTAAGCAAAACCATAGCAGAATAAACACATCCATCGTCCTTCTTTATTTGCCTCATCGGCATCGAAAATATAAAGCCCTTTACTTTGTATATGTTCTCTTTGGCTAAGTTCATCTCCACCGGAAGCATCTGTAATATAGATGATGGTGCCATCCTGCTCTTTTCCATATAACGTATTCCCTTTTGCTGTAAGTTCTGCACGTGTTAATCTGGGAGGTAATAACCCATCAATGGTTAAAACTTCTTTTTTGGCAGTAACATCAAGAGTTGCTTTTGGAGTTTCGGTGTTGATCCCTGTTTGGGCAAATGCAATAGAAGTTGCACATACTGAAAGAATGCTAATGATTTTTTTCATATATTTTTTCAAAGGTAAATTTAAAATCCAGTCTCTTTTTTATTTATAAATTAATTAAAGAACAGCGTAACAGTACAGGCACATCCATCTTCCTTCTTTGTTGGAAGCTTCCGCATCAAAGATATAAAGTCCTTTACCATCAATATACTCTCTTTGGCTTTGTTGATCACCTCCGGAAGCATCATTAATGTATATTATGGCACCATCCTGTTCTGTTCCATATAACGTATTGCCTTTTTCTGTAAGTTCTGCACGCGTCAATCTTGGAGGTAATAAGCCTTCAATTGCTAAAGCATCATTTTTTGAGGTAACATCCAGGGTTGCTTTAGGATTATCAGTATTAATACCTATTTGAGCAAATACAATAGGTGCCATACCTATTAAAATCAAACTAATCAATTTTTTCATGTTTTTTTTTCTTACAAATATAAATTATACAAAAAAAAATAAAGTTCGTTTTTTATTACGTGAAATGTATTGAAGGGTGTGGTTTATGGTTTAAAAACATATGTATAAAAAGTTATTTTGGTGAGAACATAATTAATAATGTGTTATTATAGAGATTTTTATTACTATGGTAAAAAAGTATAAATTATACAGATTTTGTAATAAACTATACACTTTGATCAGAACACTTCTTTTTAATTTTGTCATAAATAGATTGGAAATGAAGACTTCAGACAATAATATGTCCCGTAAGGATTTTATCAGAAATTCAGCGTTGGCTATGGCAGGTTTAACTTTAATACCGAATATGATGACAGCATCCCCTTTTTTTAATGAGAAGAATATTTCAGCAAAAGGAAAGCTGAGCCTTAAAAATGTTCGTTTGGAAACTGGTTTTGAATATGATGAAGAAGAGGTTTCCGCCACAAAGACAGATCTGTTTTATATAGAAGTTGAAAACGGGAAAATTTCTAAAATAGCCCCTAACCAACCTAACGCAAAGGCTATCGATGCAAAAGGATTACTGATGCTTCCTGCATTTAAAGACATGCACATCCATTTGGATAAAACCTTTTATGGGGATAAATGGCAGGCGGTAAGAAAAAGAACAGGTGGGGTAAAAGGAATGATCGGACTGGAGCAGAAAATGCTTCCCGAAATGCTGAAAAACTCCACATTCAAGGCCGAGAAAATGATTGAATTATTACAATCAAAAGGAACCTCTTTTGCAAGAAGTCACGTGAATATTGAACCTACTTCAAAACTTCAGTCCTTAAAAAATCTTCAGAAAGCTTTAGACAATAAAAAGAAAAGTTTCGGAGCAGAATTAGTCGCTTTCCCACAACACGGAGTGTATTATACAGATTCTGTACCTTATCTGGAGGAGGCTGCTAAGATGGATATTGATTTTATCGGTGGAGTAGATCCATTCAACATAGATGGTGATATTGAGAAAGTAATAGACTTTACGGTTCAGTTGGCTTTAGACCATAAAAAAGGAATAGACATCCACCTTCATGAAACCGGAGACTCCGGATTAAAAACAGTGGAGTATCTTATTAAAAAAGTAAATGAAAATCCTTCTTTAAAAGGAAAAACCTATTTGAGCCATTGCTTTATATTGGCAAAATTAGAAGAAAAAAAGCAGGAGGAAATAGCTGAAAAATTGGCTGAAGCAAATATAGGAATCGTTTCCACTATTCCTTTCGGAAGAATGATCATGCCAATTCCGACATTGTATAAGCATAATGTAACAGTACTTACAGGAAATGACAGTATTGTAGATCACTGGAATACTTTCGGAACCGGAAGCGTCCTCCAGAAAGCCAATTTAATGGCTCAACTGTACGGATACTCAACGGAGTTTTTATTATCCAGAAGCTTAAAGCTTGCAACAGGAAATATTCTACCGTTAGATGATAAAGGAACTCAGCAATGGCCTAAAACCGGAGATAAGGCAGATTTCGTACTGCTGAATGCAAGTTGTTCTGCAGAAGCTGTATCTAGAATTTCAAATGTAGAATCCTTGGTACATCAGGGAAATGTAGTTTTTTAAATTGGATTTAAAATGAAGAAAATATTGGTATTTCTTTTAGCATTCGGAAGTCTGAGTGCCTGTCAGGAGAAATCTAGTGATTTTCCAAACGAAGAAATCATGCAGGAAAAAGACATAATTAGTCAGGTAAAGAATAATAATATTTCTGCCGTAAAATCTGCTCTTGAAAACGGAACGGATGTAAATACACGGGATAGAAAAGGACGGTCTTTACTGTTGATTGCAACATTAGAGAGACAAACAGAAATGGCAAAATTGTTGGTTTCCTATAAGGCTGATGTGAATCTTCAGGATGATCAGCTGGACAGTGCATTTTTATACGCCGGAGCAAGCGGACAGACGGAATTGGTTACCTTATACCTGGAAAATGGAGCACGCTTTGACCTGTTCAACCGTTATAACGGAACCGCTTTGATACCGGCCTGCGAACGTGGCCATGTAGAAACCGTGAAAGTATTGGTTAAAACAAAAGGTTTCCCCATCAATCATGTGAACAAATTAGGGTGGACCGCTTTAATGGAAGCGGTAATTCTTGGAAATGGAACTCAGAAATATCAGGAAATTGTGCAAATATTGAAAGATAACGGAGCCAATCTCACGATTCCCGATCATGCAGGCAAAACGCCTTTACAACATGCCGAATCATTAGGGTTTAAAGAAATCGCTCTGATCCTGAAATCATAAAAAGCAATATTTACAGATTATAAAATCAACTGTATTAAATTTTATCGGAGATAAAATCTTTGCGCTTTAAATACAGTATAATTAGTTAAATCTTAGTGCCGTTGCGATTTCCAATATAAGAAAATTAATAAAACTCAGATATATAATTTAGTTGGTGTTTTAGCCACAGAAGACCCATTTGTTTCTTTTGTGGCTATTTTAATTTTTTCTCCCGTAAATTTTATTAATTTTAGAAGAAATTCAGGTAGCGTGAGTTATCATACAGATCATTTTCCCATTTTAGGAATTCAGGAGTTTAGTGAGGATCAGCTTAGCGGCTGCCATTTGCTGTTTAATGAACTTTACGGAGCACGCTCCATTGATGATCCCCATAAACATGATTTTTTTATCATCAATCTTTTTGAGCATGGAGTAGGTTCGCACACCATAGATTTTACAGAACATCAGGTAAAGGATTATCAGATTCATCTTGTTTTTCCCGATCAGGTACATCAATGGGTGATTGAAAAAGAAACAGTAGGGTATCAGCTGATGATCAGCAGAGATTGGTTTGAAAGCTTTTTGCCCTCACTGAGGTTTTCAGCTTCTTATTATCAGAATCATCCTGTTATTAATCTTACCCAGGATGTTTTTAAAACATTCCTGTATGAATTTCAGGCAATTCAGAAAGAACTGAATGGTGAAAAGGTATTTTGGGAACTGATCCAGAAGAGAAGTGAGCTGATCGGTTTATTGGTCAGCCAATCTGTAGAAGGAGCTTTTAAGGATTTTGAAGTTTATAATTCAAACCCTATTATTTCTAAATTTTTACACCTGATTGATGAACACTTCAAAACTGAAAGATCTGTTTCCTTTTATGCCGATAAGTTGAATATCTCAGCGAATTACCTGAATATTGTCTGTAAAAAGAATCTCAATACTTCCGCATCATCCCTTATTCAGGACCGTATTTTACTGGAAGCAAAACGTCTTTTGAAAGTTTCGGAAATGTCTGTGAAAGATATTGTATATGATCTGGGTTTTTATGATCATGCCAGCTTTTCAAAATTCTTTAAAGTGCAGACGGGAATGACGCCCTCTCAGTTCAAGGAATAATTTATACAAAACAAGACATAATTGATACACCGGTTTTGATCAGAAGCTGGTGTAATTTTGTAGGGTTAAAATATTAAATCATGCAATTTCCCTATCAACTAACTGCAAAAGGAAACTACTCCCTTAAAAATGTACGTCTGGAAACAGGTTTTGAATACGAAAATGATGAGGTGACCGGAACAAAGACAGACCTTTTCAGTATAGAAATTGAAGACGGAAAAATTAAATCGGTAAAGACTAATGATCCTGCTTCTGATTCTATTGATGCTAAAGGATATCTGATGCTTCCTGCTTTCAGAGATATGCATATCCACCTTGATAAAACATGGTATGGTCTTCCGTGGCAGGCATTATCTCCAAAAAGGAAAAGCGTAAAGGATATGATAACCTATGAACAGGAAATCATTCCGGAACTGTTAAAAACTTCAGTAGAGAGAGCAGAACAGTTAATCAGTCTGTTGCAGCATTATGGAACTCATTTTGCAAGAACACACTTCAATATTGATCCTACTTCAGGGTTAAAATCACTGGAGAATCTGGAACAGGCACTTCAAAATAAAAAAGACTCTTTTAATGCAGAACTTGTAGCTTTCCCGCAACACGGAGTGTATTATACAGAATCAGCTCCTTTGATGAAAGAAGCTGCAAAATTAGAAAGCGTTGCTTTTATAGGAGGATTAGACCCATTAAGTATTGACGGAAGCATTGAAAAAGTAATGGACTTCACCGTACAGCTGGCACTGGATCACAACAAAGGAATTGATATTCACCTGCATGAAATAGGAGAGTCCGGAATGAAGACAATTAATTACCTGATTGATAAAGCTATAGAAAATCCCGCGCTTCAAGGAAAAACTTTTGTAAGTCACGCTTTTGCATTGGCTCATCTATCTCCAAAAGAAGCAGAAGAGATCTCTGAAAGACTGGCTGCCGGAAAAGTGGGAATAGCTTCCTCTGTACCATTTAAAAAGACAATAATGCCAATCCCGACTTTGAAAAAACACGGAGTAAATGTTTTGATTGGAAATGATAACGTACAGGATTTCTGGAGTACTTTCGGATCAGGAAGTATGTTACAGAAAGCGAATCTGATTGCTGAACTCTATGGCTATGCAACTGAATTTGCGCTCTCAAGAGCATTACAGTTCGCTACTCAAAGTATTCTTCCTTTGGACGAGAAAGGAAAGCAACAGTGGCCTAAAGCCGGTGATAATGCAGCTGTTGTTTTAGCAGATGCCTCATGTTCAGCAGAAGCCGTTTCCAGAATGTCTAAAATAGAAGCCCTGATGCATGACGGGACTCTGTTCTGGAGAAGTTAAATGATAATGTATATATTTTTTATACACTTGTTTTTTGTGAATCAGCTGTCGGAGATTTTCCGATGGCTGTTTTTTTATTGATATAAAAGTAAAAAGTATCATAACTAAACAACCATTATCCACACGGATATCAGCATCAATAGGGAGGGGCTTTAGTCCAGCCAAATAAATATAAAGTATTCCATTGGCTTTAGCCAAAACCTAAGATCAGAAGATTAATAAACTAATCAAAAACATTATTTTATGTTCACAAAAAGATAAGGTCTATATTTTAAATGTGAACATGTCGTAATATTGAAAAATCCTGTAATCGTTATTTTCACATAATTACGTTAAAAAAAGCCTTCGGAAAAACTTCCGAAGGCTTTTTATGAATAAAATCTAACTACTATATTATTTTATAAATTGAAGTTTGTCCATCCCGCATACCAAGTATCGCTAAGGTCTGCTACAGCGCCTTTGTAAGCTACTTTTTGGAACCAGTTACTTACTTTAGTATTAGTAAATTTAGCTCCGGCCAATAGTGGAGATCCTGAAGCAGGAGCAAAGTTCGGAGTAGTTCCGCCAGGAGCCCATGCGTTAGTAAGCTTTACATCAGCTGTAGAACCTAAGATCGAATTTCCACCATTATTAAACCACGTTGTAAGAAGTTCAATTGAATAAGTGGTAGGAGAAGAAGGTCCGAATTTCAGAGGAGTTGTATTTCCTGCTAAAACATTGTTTTCAAAGAATAATCTATTTCCTGTAATATTAAGATCTGTTGCAGTTCCTTTGGTGGCATCAATAAATAAACCAACCGGGAATCCTGTAAATACAGAGTTGAATACTGAAATAGATGAGTTTCTTCTGATCTGTAATGCATTTTGGAATAAAGCATTGATTTGATCAGGGGCAGCAGAGTTGATTGGCCCGATAATCGTCATGTTAGAGAATGTAGCAGACGTCTGAGGTGCAGTTACAGAACCATTAGCATCATTATCAGATTCAAATGCGTTAGATCCTGAAACGTCAGCTACCTGGGAATCCCTTACGGCAATACCGAACTGTACATTTCCTGAATAGCCGTTATCAGTATCGAAATCATCATCAAGACCTTTGTAAGCAATAAGGTGAGAACAGTTTACCGTTCCTCCGAACCATTCGAAACTGTCATCATTAGCATAAGCAACCTCCACATAATCTACAAGAGTTCCGTTACCTACCCCTCCGAATGTGATCCCATTGATCTCTTTATCTGGTAAGAATGCATACCCTGCATATTCTACTCTTACATATTGTAATACGCCACTGTTGTCAGCAGCATTATTTCCTCCGTAAAGTCCAAGGCCATCAGCATCATTGATACCTCCTTCCATTTCTCCAACACCGTTTTGTCCTTTAAATGTAGCATTGGTAGGTGCATTTCCTAAGATAACAAGACCTGCCCAGTCACCTCTTTTTGGACTAGGTTTTTCTGAAGTAAAGATAATTGGATTGGTAGCCGTTCCTTTAGCCATGATTTTACTTCCTCTCGTAATGATTAAAGCTCCGTTTTTATCAGCTTCACCTACGATTTTTGTACCAGGTTCGATTGTTAAAGTCGCTCCCTTAGTTACATATACTAAACCTCTTAGTTTATAAATTTTATTAGCCTTAAGAGTAAGATCAGAAGTGATTTTTCCTGTAAGAATTAGGTTTTCAGAATCTCCTCCGTTTCCGTTACCTCCATTTTGAACGATGGTTGGTCCATCTTCTTCTATATTTCTACATGCAGTAGTTGACACTAAAGCACCAAGCATTAAAGAATATAAAACGAACTTTTTCATATTGTAAGAATTAAATTATTTTTATTAGATTATTTTGAATGAATTATTAAAAGCTGTACCCTAGTGTTAAACTGAAGTTGGTACCTGTTAATCGATCTATGGCAAGAGCGTCAGTAGTATCATACTTTTTGTTATTGTTCAGATCATGATAGAATTTAGCACGACGGTTCAGGATATCAGAAACGTTTAGCTTGATTTCTCCTTTTTTGTTCCAGATCTTCTTAGCAACCTGGAAGTCTAAAAGTGGTCTCGGAGCTTCCCAGATTGGCGGAACCTGATCGTTTCCTACATAAAGGATTCTTCTTCCGATCATGTTGAATAGTACAGTAGAAGACCATCCTGACTTCTCAGCATCATACTGAAGACTTAAGTTGATGGTGTAAGGAGACTGTCCCTGCATGGGTCTGTCAATTCTGGTAGCCTCATCTGTTACTTTGTTTTTAATATAAGCGAAGTTACCACCCAACGTGAAGTCTTTAAGAGTGCTTACAAAATCCAGTTTTTTTCTGAATTCCAATTCAACTCCGTAAGCATCAGCCTTGTCTACATTCAGATAGTTGAAGGTATTACTTGTTCCTACCCCCGATTGGTTGAAGTACAATTCAATCGGTTTTTTGAAGTTTTTATAGAAAGCTGCCACGGAAAGGATCTCTCCATTTCTTGGATAGAATTCCCAACGTAGGTCGGCACTTGTAATTTTAGTTCTTTCAATATCCTTGCTTCCGATTACAGTAGCTCCCAGATCAAAATCATAATAAGCTAAAGGAGAAACCTCTCTGAACTCAGGTCTTACCACAGTCTGTGAACCGGCAAGACGGATATTCATTTTAGGATTCACTTTGAAAGTTAAGTTAAGCGCTGGTAAGAAATCTGTAACACGTGTATTTACAAAACGGTCATCGCTTCTTTTGGTACTACCTACCAGCTGATCAAAGTTTTCAACTCTTAATCCCCAAACAGCTCTTAACCAAGGTGTAAAGTTGTTGTCAAACTGTAGATATCCTGCGTTAAGGATGGTGTTGGCAATATATCGGTATTGGTTTCCGGCAATTTCATCAAATGTAAATCTACCGTCAGTTCCGAAGTTTTCAGAATTAAAGATCGTCTCAAAAGGTTGGGAAAGTAATCCCTGGTTGTATTTTTCAAGCCTTACAGAGAATGGCCTTGAGTTATAGATTCTGTCTTTTACCTGGAATAAATATCCTCCCTTAATGGTTTGCTTCTGACCGAATAAAGTAAATGATTTAGAGACATCACCCCCTGCATTATACAGGTAATCACTCAATGTAGAATAGAAAACACTTCCTGATTTCTGGGAAAGACCATTCGAGATCAAGGCCAGGTAAGGACTTCCATCCATATTCGTGTATTGGTTATACTGCAAACGCTGTAGCAAAGGAATATACTGATCCAGAATCCCGAAGCTTCCGTACCAGTTTACGGTAAGACCACCAAGAGCATCTATTTTGTGAGTTCCGGTAAGAGTTGAATTATAGAAAATAGTTTCTTTAAATCCAATTTCCCTTGCCTGGATATTGGTTCCGTTGATAGGATCAAATTCAAAATCTTTTCCTGATCTGAAAGACATGTGGTTCACCGCATTATTGGTGATGATGTTCTTTAAAGTAATTTTATTGTTGCTGTTAAACTTCAGCGCTAGATTCAACATCCCGCCAAGAATAACATCGTTGGTATATTTTTCAGTATAGTAATCGAAGTTTGTATTTGCAATTTCGTCGTTGATGGTGAAGAAACGGTTGTTGGTTACAGTTCTTCTTTTATTGTTACTGTAGTTTAAAACTGCAATAACCCCTAAGTCTTTTCCGAAAACCTTTGTATTGAAACCTCCATCTAATTGTAAACTTACGTTTTCAGGATAACCTATCGTATTGTATCCTAGATTTTTAGTAAATCCTTTACCAATATCTGTTTTTTGACCTTCACTCAGAATACTGAACGCATTCTTTGCAGGCATATTGGTAGGTAATTTTCTGTAACCATCATCAATTCCTACAAAGTCCCATTTTCCTCCTTTCTGCATAAAGAACTCATGGTTCATGGTAATGTTGTTACCTCCCACACCCACTTGTGCATTGAAGAAGTCTTTATTAGGAATGTCTTTAGTGTTTACCTGAATCAGTCCGCCTCCCCATTCACCGGTATATTCAGGAATAAAGGTTTTATTGATAACAAGGGTTTCGATAACATTGGCAGGGAAAAGGTCAAAAGAGAAAGTCTTTCTGTCCGGTTCCGTACTGGATAGCTGAATCCCGTTTAGCATGGCCTGGTTATAACGGTCAGATAATCCTCTTACGACTATATATTTTCCATCAAATAAACTTACCCCTGAAACTCTTTTCAGAACTTCACCGGTGTTTCTGTCCGGACTTCTTTTAATTGCTTCAATACCAATAACCTGAGAAACTACACCTGCGTTTTTCTGTAATCCGATGGTAGAGGCAATCGTTTCTTTTCTTGCATTAGATTTAATGACAACCCCCTCAATTTCTTTCTCTTTAGCAGTTGGTTTTTCCAAAACAATATCAAGATGAGTGTTTCCGTCATTTTTTACGATAACTTCACTGATCTCCTTTTTATTGTACCCGTTAGAGCTCACCGTTATTATATAGTTGGCACCAGGGGATAAATTGATAGAATAGTATCCGGAAAGGTCTGTGACTACTTCCTGGTCATTAACCTTTACTTTTACACCTTCTATAGGAGTGTTGTCCTTCTCATCCAATACCCTACCTTCAAGAATTTGGCTCTGTGCAAAAGCATAGCCAGCAGAAAACAAGGCAAGTAGCATAATGCTCTTGTGGAGTTGTTTTTTCATTTTACTTCTTTTACTTCTTTTTCAAGGGCAAAATAAAGGCTAAGTTTTTAGGAAAAGTTTAGGATAATCTTAATTAATTGTGAAGTTTGTATTAATGAATTATAAGTTGTTTATGTTATTGATCTTTGTTTTTTTAATGGTTTTATTTTATTTGTTTTATAGAAAATGTTTCGTATATTTGATTTTAATTCATTTATTTATTCTTTTTATTATTGATTTTTTAATTGCTGTGAAAATATTCGCTTTTTAATAATTAGTTAACATTGGGAGGATAGATGAAATCAATGAAAATAGTTACTTTTGTGGGAATTCTTAAACTAGAAGATGAGCAAAAAAATTCTTTTAATAGACGACGAACTGGACATTTTAGAGATTCTGTCTTACAACCTGGAAAAGGAAGGATATGAAATCCATACTGCTACCAATGGTAATGAGGGAATAGAAAAAGCAAAGGAAATAATTCCTGATCTTATTCTACTGGATGTAATGATGCCAGAAAAAGATGGTATTGAAACTTGTCAGGAACTTCGTAAAGTGAAAGAACTCCAAAAGACACTTATTGTTTTCCTTTCCGCAAGAAGCGAAGAGTTTTCCCAGTTAGCAGGCTTCCAGGCAGGCGCTAATGATTACGTTGTAAAACTGATCAAACCGAAAATTCTTATCTCTAAAGTAAACGCTTTATTACAATTGACTTCGCAGGTTTCTGACAACGCCAAGCTGATTGAGATCGGTGATCTTGTTATTGATAAAGATAATTTCAGAGTTTCTAAAAGTGGACAGCAGTTTCTTCTTCCTAAAAAAGAATTTGATCTACTGTATCTTTTGGCTTCCAACACTGAAAAAGTTTTCAAAAGAGAAGAAATTCTTGAAAAAGTTTGGGGTAATGATGTTATTGTAGGAGAAAGAACCATTGATGTTCACATCAGAAGACTGAGAGAAAAACTGGGCATCAATACCATTCAGACTTTAAAAGGAATTGGATATAAACTGATCGTTTAATCCTTTAAAAACCTTATCTTTACGTTCAATCCTTAAAACTTTGTAAAATTGAAATTTTACAGGCTTACGCTCGTTGCCTCCTGTCTGCTGACATTGGTAATGCTTTTTCTGGTGGTCGTTTTCGATTCACTTAAAGATATCTATTATGAGACCCCTTTATTCAAAACGGGTCTTTTAATCTGTGTAGTTCTTATCTTTATTATCAACTGTGTGGTATTGGAACTTCTTTTCAACTATTACGGAAGAAAACAGGTAAAAGGACTTTCCGGAATCCTACCACAGGAAATGGTTCATGATAACGATGAGAATATTACCATCAAAGAATTGGGAGAAAGATTTTCAGATCTCAATCAGCAGAGAGCCACAGAAATAGATATGATGAAAGAAATGGAAAGCTACCGTAAAGAATATATCGGTAATGTTTCCCATGAACTTAAAACTCCTTTATTTTCCATTCAGGGCTATGTGGAAACCTTAAGAGACGGTGGTGTAGATAATCTGACCATTCGTGATAAATATCTTGAAAGGATTGATAAGTCTGTAGAAAGACTGATTGCCATCGTTACAGACCTTGATATGATCAACAGGCTTGAAGCAGGGGAGATTAATCTTACCGTTTCAAAATTTGATGTTAACCTTCTGATCAAGGAGATTTTTGATCTTCTTGACCTTGAAGCCGAAAAACGGAATACCACATTACAGATCCAGACCCTGCATCCACAGATTTTTGTAGAAGCAGATAAACAGAAAATTTCTCAGGTCTTTATCAATCTGATATCAAATGCAATTCACTATGCCAACAGACAGGAAGCAAAAGTGATCGTTAAAACGAGCGTTTTAAAGAATAAAGTACTTATTGAAGTGATCGATAACGGGATGGGAATCAAATCTGAAATTCTTCCAAGAATCTTCGAACGTTTCTATCGTGTAGAAACCAGCCGAAGCCGAAGAGAAGGTGGTTCCGGATTAGGACTTGCCATTGTAAAGCACATCCTTGAGGCTCACAATGAAAACATTACTGTAGAAAGTGTTTACCTCGAAGGAACGAAATTCAGTTTTATGCTTGAAAAAAGTAAATAATTCCGTCAAAATGTAAGGAAAAAAAATATTTTAAAAAATCCTGAAATATTTTTTTGTCACATGTCATTTATTATATATTTGCACCAGAGATTTATCATAATTATAAAGGCAAAAAAGTAATTTAAGAAACTGATATGGTTTACAAAATCCGCGTAATATTAGATGCGAAAGAGGATATTTTCCGTGATATTGAAGTTAAGGGAAAACAAACGTTATGGAACTTACATTTAGGAATTAAAAGTGCATTCAGTCTGCAGGGAGAAGAACTTTCTACTTTTAATCTGTTAGAAGAAGACGGAACGATCGTAAAAGGTGTCCCATTGGAAGATATGAGCGATGATGGTGATGGTGAGATTATGTCAGACGTATACATTGATGAAGCTTTTGAAAACAAAGGGGATAAAGCACAATTCCAGTATGGGCTTCTTGATCTTTGGGAATTCTTCTGTGAGCTTATAGAAATCATTGATGAGACAAAAGGAGTAAACTACCCGATTACGGTATACAGATTTGGAAATGTTCCATTAAAAGCTCCTAGTAAAAATGGAAATGGAGGAGGTTCCAGAAAGAAATCAGCAATGCCTTTGGCAGACGATGAGTTTGGTTTCGAAGATGACTTCGGAGGCGGCGGAAATTTTGCCGATGAAGACGACAGCTACGATGATGAGGAGGAAGAAGACTACAACGATGACATCTTTGATGACGAAGATGATAACGATGACGAAAGATAAGATGTAGACATAGAAATATTGCCCCGGATTAAACAATCCGGGGCTTTTTTATAGAAATAAAAGAAATTTATAACATTTCATTTTTAAAGAATTACAGATCATACAGAAAGTTTGAAGTTGATTCCTCACCTTCTCTCTAAAAATAATTTAGAACAGATTAAAAACTTTGCGTGAAATTTCAACCATTAATGGGACAGCTTTATTTCCCAACCTCTATAATCATATTCAGATAAAGGAAAATTTACCATAAGTCAACTGCTTTTTAATCTGTATTATTTCAAAAGGACGTCCGTAATTTTCCCTTTTAGCCCCTTTCCCTGAAAAACAATCCTTACTTTTGTTAAAAATAGATTAATGAAGAAATTAATTTTATTAGCTGTAATTGGTCTGGGAATTGTTTCCTGTACCACTCAAAAAAATACTGGGAAGATGACAGAACTGCCAAAAGAATGGAAACATACTACAAATATCTACGAAGTAAATATCAGACAATATACTCAGGAAGGGACTTTTAAAGCATTTGCAAAAGAAATGCCCCGACTGAAAGCGATGGGAGTAAGAACTCTCTGGTTTATGCCCATTACCCCGATTGCTCAGCAAAATAAAAAAGGAAGCTTGGGAAGCCCTTATGCAGCAGCAGATTACACCTCCATCAATCCGGAATTCGGGACAATGGAAGATTTCAAAGCTATAGTGAATGAAGCGCACAGACTGGGATTCAAAGTGATCATTGACTGGGTAGCCAATCACACAGGCTGGGATCATGTATGGACGAAGACTCACCCTGAATTTTATCTGAAAGATTCCGATGGGAAATTCCATATTGCTTCCGGAATGGATGATATCATTGAACTGGATTATAAAAATCAGGAAATGCGTCAGGCTATGATTGATGCCATGAAATTCTGGGTAACGGAAACGGATATCGACGGTTTCAGATGCGATCTGGCTTCATGGGTGGAAGTAGATTTCTGGCAACAGGCACGTCCGGAAGTAGAGAAAGTAAAACCTCTTTTCTGGCTGGGAGAATTTGATGAATTGGAAAGTCCTGAGTATGGAAAAGTTTTTGATGCAAGCTATTCCTGGAAATGGATGCACAAATCTGCAGATTACTACAAAAAAAACGAGCCGCTTCAGGAGCTGAAGGATTTATTGGTGCAATATTCCAATATCGGAGATAACTCAATGAGAGCCTGGTTTACGGCTAATCATGATGAAAATTCGTGGAACGGGACAGAATATGAAAAATATGCAGTAATTGCAAAACCGATGGCTGTATTTTCAGCTACATGGAACGGAGTTCCGTTATTATATTCAGGTCAGGAACTTCCCAATATAAAAAGACTTGAGTTTTTTGAGAAAGATCCGATTAAATGGACTAAGACTTATCAGGTTGCTGATTTTTATAAAACATTATTGGATTTAAAAGCTTTCAACCCTGCTTTGAGAGGAGGAGATCCGAATGTGAGCACTTATCTCCTGAATACAACGGCTAATGACAAAATATTAGCATACGTAAGAAAAAATGGAAAAGATGAAGTACTGGTTGTTTTAAACATGTCGAAAGAACCTGTCAACTTTACCATTGAAGATGGAAATATTTCAGGAACATTCAGAAGCGTATTCGAAAAAACAAAAAGGAATTTCGATGAAGGAAAAGACTTCAGTTTTAAAGTTTCAGACTATGCCGTATTTGAAAAGTAACCATTTATGTTACTGAAATTTAGTATGAAACTATAAACTTTAATCGCCATTTTAGAACGGTACAACTTCCCCCTTTTCTGGAGAGGTATCAGAATCTATGATTTTGACGGGTGGTTTTTCCACTCTCAATAAAAGCAGTATTACAATGAACAAAGAGGAAATCATAAACATAGCTAAAACCAAATTAGCAGACAAAATCCAGTATTTCGAAAACCTTATCGCAGAAACCCGCGCTTCCAACAATGATACTAAAAGCTCTATGGGAGATAAGTACGAAACGGGCAGGGAAATGCTTCAGCAGGAAATCAATAACCTGCAGCGTCAGCTTAATGAAGTCTTGAACCAACAGGCTATTTTACAAAAGATTACATCAGACCCTTCTGAAAAAGTTCAGAATGGAGCTTTGGTAAAAACCGATAAGGGATTATTCTATATTGCTGCTTCAATGGGAGAGTTTCTTTGTGATAACAAGAAAATTATGACGGTGTCTGCAGAATCTCCTTTAGTAAAAGCAATGTTTGGCAAGAAAATGGGAGAGACATTTACCATCAACAATATCAATCAGAATATTGAGAATATCTGGTAAATCAATCTTTAAAATATTATGAAATTTAAAAATTTACTTCCCTTTGTTTTTCTCTTGGGCAGCTTAGCAAGCAATGCACAGGTTCGTGCCTCAGTTTCCGGGAGAACATATGATTTGGAAACAGTAAAACTTACTGTAGATGGTTTTGTGGTTACCCTTAATGCAGACGGGTTAATCTCCGATTTCAATGCTCCTGACCTCAACGGGAAAGTTGAATATTACGAGGATGCTATTTTTGACAAGATCAAATATGGTAAACTGAAGAGTATAGGCAGTATTAAAATAGACTATTGGGATGATTCCGCATTTACAAGAGAAAAAGCCGGTAAAATAAAGAGTATAGGAAATATCGCTGTGGATTATTGGGATGACACCGCATTTACCAGAGAAAAAGCTGGTAAAGTAAAGAAAATAGGAAATCTTAATGTAGATTACTGGGGAGATGATATCATGGATAACAGCAGGTTGGGAAAACTGAAAACAATAGGTGATATTTCCATAGATTACGGAACTAAGGATATTATCGATGAAAGTAAGTTTAAAAAGCTTGTGAAATTCGGCCCGGTAAAACTGGATTATTCAAATGATAAGTTTATTGATAAAAATAGATACGGACAGTTGAAATCAATCAACGGAAACAGTGAGAAAATTAGTGTAACAGTATTATAATTCTATCAAAAAGAATAAATTATTTTAATATTCCGTAGATGACAGATATACAACTGTTTAATAGAAAACGGATATACCTATTATAAAAAGCATTCATACAATGGGTGCTTTTTTTGATGCTTTTTTACTAAATTTGGGGCATAAAATTCCTTTCAAAATGCAAAACTACCTGGATCTTTTACAGCATATTTTAGACAACGGAACCGATAAAACTGACAGAACAGGCACCGGAACAAGAAGTGTGTTTGGTTATCAGCTAAGATATGATCTGTCAAAAGGGTTTCCTTTGGTGACCACCAAAAAAGTGCATTTGAAATCCATTATCTACGAATTGCTTTGGTTTCTGAAAGGAGATACCAATATCAAATATCTTAAAGATAACGGAGTAAGTATCTGGGATGAATGGGCAGATGAAAATGGTGACCTTGGCCCTGTTTACGGGGCGCAATGGAGAAGCTGGAATGGAGCAGACGGAAAAATAGTGGATCAGATCACGGAAGTAATCGATCAGATCAAAAAGAATCCGGACTCCAGAAGGCTGATCGTTTCTGCATGGAATGTGGCAGAGATCCCGAATATGGCGCTGGCTCCTTGCCATGCATTATTTCAGTTTTATGTAGCAGACGGTAAATTATCATTACAGCTTTATCAGAGAAGTGCAGATGTTTTTCTTGGAGTTCCTTTCAATATTGCCAGTTATGCACTGTTACTGATGATGGTAGCACAGGTTTGTGATCTTGAAGTGGGAGATTACGTACATAGTTTTGGGGATGTTCATATTTATAACAACCACTTTGAACAGGTAAACAGACAGCTTTCAAGAGAAACAAAATCTCTTCCGACCATGAAGCTGAATCCGGAGGTGAAAAATATCTTTGATTTCGATTTTGAAGATTTTACCTTAGAAAACTATGATCCACATCCGGGAATTAAAGCTCCTGTAGCTATTTAATATAACCGGATTTCCTGATTGTCTTTTGTAATTGGCAGATTTCTGTTATTTTTGAAGTTTGTGAGAATATATTGCTCATCACAGATTTTGAAAAATATTATGGAAAAAAAATTAAACAATCGTTATCTGATATTGTTGAATATCCTGATCATTGTTTACAATCTTTATATATGGCTGTCCATTTTTATAGAAAAGGTAATCGTAGCAGATGACTTAAAAGAGGCATACAATTCGAAATATATTTCGAAACCTTATGTAAGCTATATTTATTCCTATCTGGATTCTTCCAATATGGCAGCAAGGCCGGTATCCGGATTCGTGACAGGAACTTTGGTTTTTCTTTCACAGTATAATGACTCCGTTTATCTTTTAGGAATACTGTTTTTTCCGCTTTCTTTAATTGCTTTATACTGGGTGATACAAAAAATTCTGTCAAAAGAATTGGCAAGCCTGATTACCTTATTGTATTCATGTTCTCTGATTGGTACAAGCATTCAGTTTTCTCCAATCATGCTGAACTCAAATCTGGCAACCCTGTTCTTTTCTCTAAGCATTTATTACACATATGTTCGTAAAAATATTCTCTGGAGTGCTCTGTTTTTTATACTGTCCATATTAAGTTATGAGATTTTCCTGCCGCTTATTCTTTTAAACTTGTTTCTTATCAAAGAAAATAAAAAACGGGTTATATTCCTGCTGTTGACACTTGGTACAATTGTTTTTTTCAGGAAAGTAATTCAGCCGGAGATATTTGCTCACTCATATCAAAGAGATGAGGTTGGGAAAATCTTCGAAATGAAAAGAGTCATGCAGGTAACTGTTTTAACTGCGAAGTTATTTTTCAAAGATATCTTTGTCGGGATTTATAAAGGAATATTAAATCTTAGAAACCTTTATATTATAGAAGTATTGTTAGCTTTGATCATGTCTTCTATAGTTTATAAGATATTTTCCGTTTATGATTTTAAAAGCAAATTAAAAGACATTAAAAGTATAGGATTAATTTCTTTGATTTCAATTGTCCTTTCAGTAAGTGTTTACTATGTTTCCTCCTATATTCCTACGCTTTTTGGGTTTGATAACCGAAGTCTTGGAGCTGTTAGACTCTTTTATACCATCTTTATCATTTCAGGAATCATTTACCTGTCCTTTAAATTTAAGCTGGGCAATAAAACTGTCAGCACTCTTTTTGCTGTCTTGACTTTCATTCTTGTTATAACCAATATCAGTGTGAAAAATGCATGGATCTATGCCAGTCGGTTCAATAATATCATGTTTCATCAGCTGAGTGTGGCTCTTAAAGCAGATCATATCGAAAGTGGAGTAGTCTGTCTGAGATATGATATGTTCACGGAACTCAAGACTAATCCGCATTTTATCCTTAGAGAACCTATTTTCTATAACAGTTGGGAATGCCGGATGCTGTCTGAAATAAATGGGATTGATGCTAAAAAAGTCAAGGTTTTTAATGCAGACAGACAAACGAAATGTGAGATGGTGTTTCTGTATAAAGACGGAAAAATTATCAGAGAGAGGTAATGTATTGGGTAAGGAAGCCTAAGGCTGGAAGTTATTTCAACCTTAATATGACTGTTGTTTTATTTTTGAATATTGTTTACTGATCATTCTGAATGAAACGGAGCGAAATGAAGATTCTATCCTATTGATGTTTATAATATACCTCAACATATCTTAGAATACCTGTAAATCGTCTCCGGTTGGCTAGTACCCTCCATCTTCCATCCTTCTTCTTTCCCACAAAAATCACCTTTAAAAAAGCGCCAACAGACCTATTCTTTCTAAAATAAGTTTTAAATTTGAAAGAACTTGATATTAACCCTTTAACAAAAGGAATAATTATAAACCAATCACAAGATCATGAAGTATTTAAAAATAAATATTGAAGAAAATGCCGATCCTGAAGTACTAAAAAATATTGTACTTCAATTGAAAGGGATTGCTTCAGCCGAAATCGTTGATGATGAAAATCCGGAAAGTGAACTGAAAAAAGCTTTTGCCAAAACAAAAGAGCAGTTGAAAACAGGAGATTACGAAACTTTAGTCAATGATATTTTCGATATTATCATAAAAAAATAACTCTAAAATTATAAAGTAGACAGATGAGAAAGGCTATATTATCAATTGCGATACTCGGAATCTTTTTTTCCGCCAACGTATCAGCACAGACCGAAACTTCAGGAAGAGAAAGTGTGTACAGAGCTACCCACACCAAGGTAACAGAACTGAAACACACCAAACTGAAGGTAAACTTCGATTATCAGAAAGAACAAATGAATGGAGAAGAATGGTTAACTGCCTCTCCCTATTTCTACCCTACCAATGAGCTGATTCTTGATGCAAAAGCAATGTTGATCCATGAAGTAGCCCTTGATAATAATGGTAAAAAATCTCCTCTAAAATATGAATATAAAGACGATGTTTTGAAAATCGCACTGGATAAAACTTACCAGAAAAATCAGGACTATACAGTTTACATCAAATATACATCCCGTCCAAATGAAGTGAAACAACAGGGAAGTATGGCGATCAATGATGCGAAAGGGCTTTATTTCATCAATGCCCAAGGAACAGATTCTGATCTCCCGACTCAGATCTGGACGCAGGGAGAAACAGAATCATCCTCTGCATGGTTCCCAACCATCGATAAATCCAATCAGAAAACAACTCAGGAAATCTATATGACGGTTCCTGATAAGTATGTGACGCTTTCCAATGGTCTCCTGAAAGATTCTCAAAAAGAATCCAACGGCCTTAGAACCGATCATTGGGTAATGGATAAAAGGCATTCGACTTATCTTTTCTTTATGGGAGTAGGAGAATATGCTATTGTAAAAGACAAATGGAAGAATATTCCTGTAGATTACTATATCGAGAAAGAATACGAACCTTATGCGAAACAGATCTATGGAAACACTCCTGAAATGATCGAGTTTTTTTCTAAAAAGTTAAATTATGATTATCCATGGGCAAAATATGCACAGATTTCCGGTAGAAATTATGTTAGCGGAGCGATGGAAAATACAACAGCAACCCTTCATGGAAGCGATATTCTTCAAAAGCCCGGACAGCTGATTGATGAAAATACATGGGAAGATACCATTGCCCATGAATTGTTTCATCATTGGTTTGGGGACCTCGTAACAGCAGAAAGCTGGAGCAACCTTACCGTAAATGAATCTTTTGCCAATTATTCCGAATACCTTTGGAATGAATATAAATATGGAAAAGATCAGGCAGATTATCACCTGATGAAGGACGTGAATATGTACCTTCATAATCCTAATGATTTTAAGAAAAACCTGGTAAGATTCAATTATGATTCCCGTGAAGATGTCTTTGATCTGGTTACCTACCAAAAAGGAGGAGGGATTTTGAATATGCTGCGAAACTATTTAGGTGATGATGCTTTTTTTGCCGGTATGAATGATTACCTGAAGACCTATGAATATCAGAATGCAGAAGCACATCAGCTGAGACTTTCCTTTGAAAAAGTTTCCGGAAAAGACCTGAACTGGTTCTTCAATCAATGGTATTTCGGAAGCGGAAACCCTAAGGTTAATTACTCATTTACCTTTGAGCCTGTGAAAAAGCAGGTGTCGGTGATCATTAATCAGACTCAGGATCAGATGTTTGAATTTCCTCTGGCTATTGATGTCTATGACAATGGAAAACCAAAGAGATATAATGTATGGGTAAATGCAGATGCAAAGAATACATTCAATTTTGATGTTTCTAAAGCTCCAGACTTAGTGAATATCAATGCTGATGGAATTTTGTTGGCAGATATTACCGATACAAAAACTCCGGAACAGAATCTGTTGCAGTTTACAAACTCCAAAGAATTTAAAAGCAGATATACAGCTTTAACGGGAATAAAAGATCAGGTAGGAAAGAATCCTGCGGCAACAAAATTATTGGCAGCAGCGCTGAAAGACCCGTTTTTCAGAATAAGAATGAAAGCTTTGGAATTAATGGATCTTACCAATCCTGAACAAATGAAAGTATTAGGAGCTGATGTTGAAAAACTGGCTTCCAGTGATCCTAAAACCCTGACACAGGCGGCTGCTATTGCTGCTTTGGCAAAAACAAAAGATAAAAAATACCTTCCGCTTTTTGAAAAAGGAGTGGGTGCTGTTTCCAATGCTGTGAAAGGAAGCTCATTAGGAGGTGTGCTTGCTGTAGACCCGTCAAAAGCCAATTCATTAGCGGATAAAATCAGTCTGGATGGAGCTTCAGATGAGTTACAGGCACAGTTGCTTCCAATTATTGTAAAGAATAAGGTGACTTCCCAAATGTCGAAAATTGCTCCACTGGCAGCATTTTATCCGTTTATCAAATTCCAGAATCCGGAATTGGGTAAATCGGCAGAAGAAGGGTTCAACTGGATCATGACCTCTGATAATCTGAAAGCTACCGGGAGTATAACTAAGATTTTAGGATACGCTAAAAATCAGATGGGAGATAATCCACAGGCTAAAATGATGGTGGTGCAAATGCTGAAAGATGGTTTAAGTAAAAAAATGGAATTGCTGAAACAGAATCCACAAAATGCTGCAAGTATCAATAAACAGATCGATGCTCTGAATAAGGCCATTGAAAATTATAAATAAAATGTAAAGCCGGCAAAATTTGCCGGCTTTCTTATTAATGGATATACAATTTCCAAAGACTTTTATGTATAGAACCCTGTTACAATAGGACTGAGTTGGTAAAAAATAATGGGTTTTTACGGAATCTATCTGATTTGCACTGATTTTTAACAATAGTATAAAAATCAGGTATTTTTGCTGTTGTTTTTTGCGGTATCTTTCATAAATTCGTTTAAAATTTAAAGAAATATGAGTTTTGGAATTGAAGCAGCAAGCTATTATGTACCTTCTTTGTATTTGGAAATTAAAGATTTAGCCGAAAAAAGAGGTATAGAACCGGCGAAATTGGAGAAAGGGTTAGGACTTCATAAAATGGGATTGCCTGATGTACATGAAGACGCTGCAACTTTTGCGGCTGAGGCCTTATTAAGATTAATTCAGGATTATACGATTAATCCTAAAGAGATATCAAGAATTTATTTGGGAACAGAAAGTGCTTTAGATGCTGCAAAACCAACAGCTTCTTATGCCATGCAAATGGTTGAAAAAGTATTGGAAGAATCATTGGGGGAAAGAGTTTTCAGAAACTGTGATGTAGTAGATATGACTTTTGCATGTGTAGGTGGAGTAGATGCCTTACATAACGCATTGGATTTTGTAAGAGTAAATCCCGATAAAAAAGCTGTAGTCATTGCCAGTGATTATGCAAAATATGAACTAGCCTCTTCAGGAGAATATACACAGGGGGGCGGAGCAGTTGCGTTACTTATTTCTGCAAAACCTGATCTTCTTGAAATAGAAAATAACTGGGGAGTAGCTACAGAAAGTGTTTTCGATTTCTTCAAACCAAGAAGACAGTATAACAAAGAAGATTTGAACGGAGCTCCGGAAATGTATCCTGATAAGATTGAAGTCTTTACTGACGAACCTGTTTTTGATGGACAGTATTCTAACCAGTGTTATCAGGATAGAATAAGAGAGGCTTATCAGCATTATAAAGAGATTACAGGTAAAGAAAAACCTTATAAAGACTGGAAGTATCTTGTTTTTCATCTTCCTTATGCTTTCCATGGTAAAAGAGTATTTACCGAAATCTACAGTCTTGAAAACGGAATTTCGTATCAAACGCCGGATGAGCAGAAAGCGGTTGCTAAATCTGAAAATTATATGCAGCTGATTAATTCAGCTATTGAAAAGACTCAAAGAGCTTCTTCAGAAATTGGAAATATGTATACGGCTTCTATTTTTATGGCGTTACTTTCCGGTTTGCAGACTTCCTTTAATGAGAATGAAGACCTGTCTGGAAAAGAGATAGGATTCTTCGGATATGGAAGTGGTTCCAAGTCAAAAGTATTTGCAGGTAAAATCTCTCCCAACTGGAAAACAGTGGTGGAGAAATGGAATTTATTCGAAAACCTGAATAATAGAAGAACTGTTGATTTTGAGACCTATGAAAAGCTTCACAAAAAGCGATTAAGTCAATCTGTAAATCCCGATTACAAAGGATTTGGCCTTTTTTCTATAGAAACTGAAAATCCTGTTTTAATTGGGGCAAGATATTACCATCGTCAGAATTAAAAATAAATATTTAAGTTATTAAAAGCATTCTAATTTTTAGAATGCTTTGCCTTTATTGGTTGATTTATCTGTTTATTTTTTATTATTTCATCTGTTTTATTGGTAAAATGTGATTTTAAATTTACATATTATTCATTTGAAATTATATTTTAATATAAATTTTTCATTCATTTTCTAGATTTTATATAATGTGTTGAAATTTTTAACGATTATTAAAATTTATCTAATATTATTTTTTTTAAAAATTCTTTAACTTTTTTTAACAAAATACAGGTGAGTATTTTGTTAATTTTTTTATAGAAGCGAAATTAATACGTTATAACCTATTGTTTTACAGTTGTTTATTGGTTTGAATTTTTTGTTTTTATTAACAAATTTACTTCAGAAAAAAATGTTAAATATGAATGTGAAACTAAATGTATTAAGTGCTGGTGTGCTGTTTTTTATAGGACAGGGGATTTCAGCACAAAAAGTAAAGAAAGATACAGCATCAACTCAAATTGATGAAGTTGTAGTTATTGGATATGGTACCAAATCGGTCAAAAAAGTTACTACATCCATATCTAGAGTAAAAGCAGATGACTTGACTAAAGTATCAGCGTCTAGTGCTGATGCTCTATTGCAGGGAGCAAGTACTGGTTTACAGGTTTCTCCTACATCAGGAGCACCAGGTGCTGGTTTTAATGTAAGATTAAGAGGAGTCTCTAGTATTACTTCAAGCAATGATCCATTGTATGTAGTAGATGGGGTTCCAATATCATCAAACTCTCCCAGTGGTAATGTTGCATATGGAGGTCAAACAGGAAATTTACTGTCCCAATTGAATCTTGCGGATGTAGAAAATATTGAAATTTTAAAAGATGCTTCAGCAGCTGCTATTTATGGATCGAGAGCAGCAAATGGTGTTGTTTTGATTACTACTAAAAAAGGGAAAAAAGGGAAAATAAACTTTAATTTAAACTCTAGTATTGGCTTTCAGAACCCAATTAAGAAGTTTAAAACTATGAAAGCCGGGGAATATTATAGAATGCTTGATTTAGCGGAATTTAATACAACTCCCGGAAATGGAAGAAATCATTGGTCTATAACCAATGGTGTTTGGGATCCAAAATTAGGTCAATCCATAAGTGATTTTTATAAATCAGATTTTGGAGATAATTATTTAAGTCAAATTTACAGGAAAGATCAGCCCATATATGAATTAAATGCTAGTGCTTCCGGTGGAAATGAGATGACAAGCTTTTATGTTGGGTTCTCTAATTTTGATCAATCAGGAGTCGTTAAAGGACAAGAATATAGCAGACAGACATTTACTTTGAATTTGGATCAAAAGTTAAATAATATGTTTAAAATTGTTTCCTCTGTAAGGCTATCCAATGAAAAAATTGATAGAATTAATGGGGATAATAACATTTATGCTCCTTTAACTGCTGCGATATTAGAACCACCAGGACAAAGTATAAGGAATCCTGATGGGACTTATAATACAAGTACTTGGAGTTTTTCTAATCCATTACAAAATGCTACTGATGTTAAAAGTTTGACTAAAGTTTTTGGAGTCAATACCTCTCTGGGGTTAGAGTCTAAGTTTTCTTCGAAACTTAATATGGTAACCAGATTCAATTTAGAAAGAATTAATTATGATGAAGCTCGACTATTTCCATTAGATACCTACCAAGGAAGAGGATCAAATGGTCAGGCTGATTATAATGGACGTTTATATAATACATTTACAGCATTTAATACATTAACGTATACTGAGAAATTAAGTGATAAATTTCGTTTTACTTTAATGGGGGGGTTAGAATATTTTAATCGTAAAACGACATTAACAGATATTCAAGCTCAAAATGTGCCGTTAGGAGCTACTTCTCCAGATGCGGGTTCTCAAAAAACCATAGCTTCATATTATCCATCTTTAGGGAATAGAACGTTTTCATACTTTTCTAGATTAAGTTTAGAAATTTTCAATAATTTGTTTGTTGATGCAACTTTTAGAGCTGATTCTTCTTCAAAATTATCTTATGATAACAGAACAGAATATTTTCCTTCTGTTTCTGCGGCGTATGTGATTTCAGATAATGAGTGGTTTAAAAAAGATATAGTTAGTTTATTAAAACTAAAAGCAGGATGGGGTGAATTAGGGAATCAATCAGGACTGGGAAATTTTGAAACGTCTGCTGCCGCACAGACTTATGCGTATGGTCTGCTTCCTGCTGTAAATGTGAATCCACTTGCCGGATCTGGAGTTTCATTAGCGAATGCTGCACTAGTTTGGGAAAGAACTTCTCAAACAGATGCTGGATTAGAAATTGGGTTATTTAAAAATAGAGTTAATATTACCTATGACTTTTATTACAAAAAATCAAAGCAACTTTTGGTAAATGCCACAGCAGCTTTGGAAAATGGAGCAGAAAATTATAAATCTAATGCTGCAGAAATGTATAATAGAGGACATGAGATCGGTATAAATGCAACGATAATCCAAGGGAAAAATGTCAATTGGAACTCACAATTTAATATTACATTTAATAAAAACGAAGTTACTAGTCTTTTAGGAGATAAACCTGTTCCAATAGATTTTGGATTTGCTACTAGAATTGATGTAGGACAGCCTTCAGGAGCTTTTTTCGGACTGAATGCTATAGGTATTTACCGATCTGATGCAGAGGTTCCTCAGAATTTATTTAATCAAGGAATTAGGGCAGGAGATGTTAAGTATCAAGATATAAATGGAGATGGGGTTATTAATTCCAATGATAGGGTATTTATGGGAAAGGCTCAGCCTGATTTCTTCGGAAACTTCCGAAATACTTTCAGGTATAAGAATTTTGATTTGTCAGCCAATCTAATATTTGTTTTTGGGCAAGATATGTATAATTCTTCTCTAAGGTTTGCTGGCGTTTCTGGAAATCCTTTATTTGGAAAACTTGAAAATCAAACCAATTATTGGACTCCGGATAACCCGAATGCTGATTTACCTCGCCCTGTAAGAGGGTTTGCTCAATCTTGGAATAACCAAATTTCTTCAAGGTTTATCGAAAATGCCTCCTATATTAGATTGAGAGAACTCCAATTAGGATATACTTTACCTAAAACCATGTTAGATATAGGCAGTATGACATTAAGATTTTTCATTGCTGCAGATAATTTATGGACCTGGACAGATTATAGTGGCCCAGAACCCGAAGTAAATGCTTTTGGTCAATCTAACGTAGCAACGGGAACTGATTTCTTTACACAAGGAATGAACAGAACAATAAAATTCGGAATTAATTTAAATTTTTAAAGTAACAAAATGAAAAATAGTATAATTAAATATATGTTAATATCCTCTGTTTGTTTGACGGCTCTAAGTTGTGGTAGAGATATGGTGGGGAATGAAACAGTAGATACGGATAGACAGCAAGGTGAATCATTTATTAAGACAGATGCTACAGCCAGAGCAGCTACTAATGGAATATATAATGATATGCAAAATCGTTATGTATATGGTGGAGAACTTCATTTCTTTGAGGGACTTTTTGCTGATGACTTTACACATACAGGAACTTTTTCCGAATTTGCAGAAGCGGGAGCTAGTAACTTTTTGGATACTAATCTATCAATAAGACGTATCTATGGGGCACATTATACTGTAATAAGAACATGTAATATTGTTATTGATCAGGTTCAAACAAGGCCTATTGCGGGAAGTACAATTACTGAAACTGTAAAGAATGGTGTATTAGGTGAAGCATATGCAAGTAGAGCATTAATGTATTTTAATTTAGTCAGATTATTCGGTGGAGTGTCCTACGTTAAAACGCCTGTTTATACTGCTGCTGAACTTATTACTCCTAAAAGAGATTCCAAGGATGACGTGTATCGGTTTATTATAAATGATTTAGAAAAAGCAATCGAGTTTTTTAAAAAAAATAATAATACCTCTAAGACCTTCTTAAACTTGGATGCAAGCCAGGTTTTATTAGCTAAAGCCTATATGGAAATAGGAGATTTTGATCTTGCTAAAGGAATATTAGAGAATATTAAAGGTTATTCTCTTGCTCCAAACTATGAAACATTATTTACTGCCAACTCAACATCTGAAGATATTTTTAAAGTGAATTTTACAGCTACAGATGGTGGAAACCAGGCATTCTTTTTCTATCCGGCTGCGGTAGGAGGTAGAGGGGAAGTTTCTTTAAGAACGCAATTTATTAGCATTTTTGATGCTAATGATAAAAGAAAAATGTTCGCCATTGCTCAAGGAAGAAATTATTTTAAAAAATATAGTAATCCTGGTAGTGGTGCAGATAATGTACAGATTGTAAGATATGCTGATGTTTTACTCTCTTTAGCAGAATGCAGGTTAAAGACCACAGGTGATGCCGTAACTCCTCTTAATGAAATTAGGGTTAGAGCGGGATTAGCACCTTTAACAGCAGTGACATTGGATGATGTTTTATTAGAACGTAGAAAAGAATTATATGGGGAGGCTGACAGATGGTTTTCTGTAAAAAGATTTGGAAAAGCTAAGGAGGTAATAGAAGGGAAGGGGCGACCTTATTTTGCCAATAGATTAGACTTATGGCCAATTCCTGCTTGGCAGTTAATAAATAATCCAAATACCACTCAAAATCCGGGGTATTAATATACTGATTAAATCAAATTTTAATATATTTTAGAAAAGGCTGCCTTCTCGATAGGGCAGTCTTTTCGTTTTCAAGCTCAGAATGTTTTTCCTATTATATTATGACTCATGAAGAATTAGGAATATGGGATTGATGAATTTAATTCTGGAATAAATAATAGGTGTATTAAAAATGAAAATATGAAAAATATAATATAAATGGCAAAAATAAAGTCAGAAAACATTTTCAAAAGTATGCTGATTTAAACTGATTTTTAGAGATCATATATTAACAGATTTTTAATTTTATTTTCACGGAGACTACCTTTTTAGGTGGTCTTCCTGATTTTTATCAGGTTGTTTTTTATGTTTTTTCGCTGAAAAGTATTCGACTTTTTGCTTATTTTAACGAAAAAATGAATATGATTTATTTTATTTTTTTCGTTTATATAATTAATTATGGTTTATTTTTTTCATTTTATGTTTTAAATTAATGTACATTAATTTTTATTTCATTTTTCTTTAAAATTCCATTAATATTCAAAATGCTTTGGCATTCTTTAAAATTTAAAATATAATTAAACTTTTTATTCATCATTTTTTAGAGTTATTTGAGAATAATTCTTATCTGGCGGGCGGTTTTCAGCTTTTAATAAATTGATGTTATTAATATTTATTAACATATTTGTTCCCTTGAATATATTAAAATCTGTTAATATGAATGTGAAGTTGAATGTATTAAGTGCTGGAGCTTTGTTTTTTTTAGGACAAGCTGCCTATGCGCAAAAAACTAAGAATGATTCTATTCTGAAAGAGAATAAGATCGATGAGGTAGTCGTTACGGGATATCAGAAGAAGAAAGCAGATCAAATTACCCAGGCTCAGGCCGTTGTAAGTGGTGATGCTATCAGAAGAAACTCTCCTACAACATCTATCGGAAATTCATTACAGGGTAGAGCTTCAGGGGTTTATGTACAAAGTGCTACCGGACAGCCTGGTTCTGTTGCTACAATCATGGTAAGAGGAGTTGCCGGTGTTGGTGGTTCTTCTGAACCTACTTATGTAGTGAATGGTATGTATATGAATGCTAGACAGTTCAGTGCAATTAATCCTGCTGATGTAGAGTCTATTTCCGTTCTTAAGGATGCTGCTGCTACAGCTCAGTATGGTGCAAGAGGGGCTAATGGAGTAGTTGTAGTAACAACTAAAGCCGGAAAAGCTGGAAAAACTCATTATTCATTCGAAAGTAAATTTGGTTTCAGTGAAAAACTGAAAGATAACAACTTTAAGATGATGAACTCCAGAGAGTTAATGAACTTCCAAAATGAATTAGGATATCTTAACGTAGAAATAAGACCTCAAAAGGAAATTGATGCTCTTGCTGCTTATGATCATGATTGGCAAAAAAGCTTATTGAGACCATCAAGCATTCAATCTTATTTGTTCAGTGCACAGGGAGGATCCAGAGAAAGTACATTCTACTATTCATTGGGATATGATTCTGATAATGGTATTCTTAAAGATGTAGACGGACTTAAGAGATATACAGGTAACTTCGGGTTTACGAATAAACTGAGTGAGAAGCTGAATGTAGGAATCAACGTGGGTGTTCAGTATCAGGTTACACAAAACATCAGAGACAGAAACAATACGCAGAACCCATTCGCAGCGATGTATAAATATGCTCCTTATGAGCCGATTTATAATCCAGACGGAAGCTACAACCAAAAAATGAGAGCGGGTTCAAATACTGTGGAGCAAATCCGTAACAACAGAGTAGAAGACCAGAGATTAAGAATCCCTGCAACTTTATTTGCAGAATATAAAGTGATAGACGGATTGAAATTCAAAACAAATTTCAATGGACTTTTCGACTGGTTCATGTCTACTTCATGGATGAAAAAAGGATCTAACCTGGATTTAACTACAAATAAAATCCCTACGGGTTCATTAAGTAAGAATTCATTCTATGGATTTAACTATACATGGAATAACTCATTAAACTATAAGAAATCATTTGGGAAACATAATTTTGATTTCTTAGGATTTATCGAATATAATGATAACTTCAACGAAACATTAGCGGCAAGTGCTTATGGATTAAAATCTACTACACTTAGCGTTCCGTCTATTACTACTCCTTCCGACAGAAATACATTTACCGGAGCTAAGATCAGAAATACCCTTTTCAGTTTAGCAGGTATGGTAAACTATGATTATGAAGGCAGATATTTACTAACAGGGTCTTTAAGAAGAGATGCTTCTTCAAGATTCGGAGCTAACAACAAGAGCGGGATCTTCTGGTCAACAAGTGCTGCCTGGAACATCGCAAAAGAAGATTTCATGAAAGGTGGTTTCTTCAACGACTTGAAACTTAGAGCTTCTTATGGTACAACAGGAAATGATGGTTCATTATCTGATTACTATAACGTAGCAAATGTTGGTTTCGATTTATACGGAAATGGTGCATCTTTATTCCCTGGAACATACAACAAAGATGAAAAAGTTTACATCATTGGTAACCCTAACCTAAAATGGGAATCGAATGCCGTAACAAATGCTGGGGTTGATTTCTCAATGTGGAAAAGAAGAATCCGTGGTTCCGTGGAGATCTACCAAAACAAGAGAAAAGACTTTGTACAGTTAGTACCTTTAGATAAACAGGAAGGTGCATATTATCAGTATATCAATGCCGGAGATATGTCACAAAAAGGTCTAGAAGCTGAATTAAGCGTAGATGTAATGAGAAAGAAAGATTTCCAATGGACTGTACGTGCTAACATTTCTTTCCAAAAAGCAACACTTGATAAATTATCAGACGGACAAACTGAAAGAAACCTTGGAACGACTTACCTTAAGGTAGGAGAAGCTCCATATGTGTTCTATAATGTTAGATTCGCAGGAGTAAACGCAGCAAACGGAAACGCTCAATATTACGATAAAGCCGGAAGAATTACTGAAACATATAGTGCTTCCGATGCAGTTCCAATTACAGATAAAACTCCTTTCCCAAAAAGCTTCGGAGGTTTTGGAACTACAATTCAATATAAAGGATTTGACTTTAGTGCAGATTTCACATACAAGTTAGGTGGATATACATATAACAATATGTACGCTGCTGCTGTAGACCAGAGTTTGGCTAAAGGAGGTAGAAACATGGCGCAGTCTGCTGCTGATATGTGGAGAAGTCCACAAAATCCAGGTGTATTCCAAAGAGTAGATACTAATGGTATGCGTGATTCTGATCAGTGGATTGAAAAATCAGATTACTTAAGATTAAGATCCCTTACATTAGGATATACATTTGATAAAGCAGTTCTGGGAGAAGATTCTCCAGTGAGTAAGCTAAGAATGTATGTACAGGGACAGAATTTATTTACAGTAACTAACTTCCACGGTGAGCCAGAAGTTTCTATTGGATCTGGAGAGTCTACGGCACTATTCGTTCCTGGATCATTTAACCTTTATACTTATCCTACTGTAAGAACGATCATGGTGGGAATGCAATTAGAATTTTAATATTGAATAGCTTTATGAAAAAGAATATAATAACAATAAGTTTAGCTGCGTTGACCATTTTTGTATCGTTAACGTCTTGTGAAAGAAATTTGGATCAGATCTCGTCTGTGAATGAAGCGGAAGAGCAGGCAATGACCAGACCAGAATCATTCAGACAAGCTTTAGATGGAGCTTATACAGCATTTAAAACTACAGGATATTATACAAGTGATACAGGTAATCAGCTTATTATGGGAGACCTTACGACTGATAACCTTATTATTACAAATTCAGGAAGAAACTCTAACGCTGCAGCTTCCAACTTTGAGTTCTCATCAGATAATTCACAGACAACAGGTTTGTTTAGTGCTGCATACGCAGTAGTCAGCAGAGCTAACTTTGTTATGTCTTATCTTAATAACGGAGTGGTAACAGGTGCAGCAAAAGATAATGTAGAAGCAGAAGCCAGAGCCATCAGAGCTGCAGCTCATTTTGATATTTTAAGAGCATATTCTGTAATTCCAACACAAAATTCACCAGCGGTAAACCAGTATGGAATTTATTATTCTGAATCTTATAATCCGTTAAATAATAATTCATCCAGAAATCTTACAGTAGATCAGGGATACCAGAAAGTAATTGATGACTTATTAATTGCTGCTGATAAAATTACACAGAATGATGCTGATAAAGGAAGATTCAGTAAAGCGGCGGTATACGGATTATTATCAAGAGTATATCTTTATAAAGGAGATTATACGAATACTGTAAAATATGGTAAATTGGCATTAGGACTTTCTCCAAGTGTGACAACATTAGATAACTTTAACAGAATCTGGAAGGAAAACGAAGGATTGGCTAAGATTACTGATGGAGTTCTATTCCAGATTTCAAACGCAGCACCTGAGCGTAATACAGTAGGAGTTGCTTACAACCAGTTAATTGATGGTCAATACAGATCAGAATTTGTTGCAGATTATGATTTCTTTAACTCTTTTGCTGCTAATGACGTGAGAAAAACTGTTTATTTTACTCCAGCTACATACAACAAAAAAGTATATAACCACATTACAAAATATGCTGGTAATGGTGGACCGGTAAATATCGTTCCAGTTAAATACCTAAGAACTGCTGAAGTATTATTAAACGTAGCAGAAGCTTCTTTCAGAGAAGGGGATCAGGTAACAGCCCTTACTTTGCTAAATCAACTAAGAAAAGAAAGATATACTTCATTCACTCCTGGAACAGAAGCAGGACAGCCTCTATTGGATGCTATTCTTAAAGAAAGAAGACTAGAACTTGCTTTTGAAAATGACAGATGGTATACATTGAAAAGATTAGGTCTTTCTGTTCAGAGATCAGGTAAAGGAGATGTTGCTGATGGTACCGGGTCAAAAGCAATCAAGCAGACTCTTGCAGCAGGCAGCGATCTTTGGCAATGGCCAATTCCTGTAACAGCAATTCAGGCTAACCCGAACATTCAACAGAATGACAAATATTAAGAATTAATGTTTTGATATAAATAGGAAGAGCTTCATGAAAATGGAGCTCTTTTTTTATTTGAACTTTGATATGAGAATCGTTACGTGTTTTTAGAACATGAATCCCATGCCCGGTATCTATAAATTCTTTATACAGATTTATTCCCGGATAATCATCCTGTTCTGATAGTTCTTCGGAGTTATGCCCTCTAGTTGTTTAAAAACCCGGGTAAAATAATTGGTATCCGAAAATCCTGTTTGGTAGGCTGTTTCCTTGATGCTGTTTTGGGTATCAAGCAATTCTTTAGCTTTACTTATTCTTTCCTGCAGAATAAAATCATTGGGAGAAGTTCCCAATTCATCTTTGAACATCTTGAAGAAGTTCGATTTGCTTACATAAGCAAGTTTGGCAATACTTTCAATAGACAGTTTCTGATGAAGATTCCTTTTAATATAATCTACAGCAAATCCAATTCTTGATTTATTTTTTACAATATTTCTCTCCACCATACTTCTTGCCTGTGTCTGCATAAGCCTTATGAGAAGTTCTTTCAGGGCAAAATCTGCCATGATATCCTTTTGAGAGTTATCATCCATAGCAATTCTCATAATGTTGTTGGTGGCAGAAGCCAGTGCCTGATTATTAAAAAGAAAATATTCATCCAGTTGAATATTCCATTGTGAGGTTTCATCTACCTTAGGGAGATTATAGTTTAAATAATTGAGAGAATCTTCAATAAAATCAGGGTTTAGGCTTAAAGAAATACATTGTGTAGGAGTTTCATCAGCCTCAGGAAAATCAATGACCATAGTTTCTCCCGGAGCCACAAGAATGCTTTCACCCGGGAAATAATCGAAATAATTGGTTTTATTATCCAGTTTCATATGTTTCTTGCCTCTCAGCATAGCCGTAAATGCGATATTTTCAAAATGAAGTTTCACTCCAAAGGCTGCCTTATGCGTTTCATAGATACTGAACTCGCAATTGTTTAGAGTGAACTTTGTCTGGTTTTCAACAAGACTCAATAGCTGGTTTTCCTTGCGTAATTCAGGAGTATTTAATAAAATCTTACTATTGTTATTCATTTCTAAATATTTTAACGAAGGCGGTAACTCAAATATAGGGAATTTGGGTCAACGTTACAGTTAATAAAATAATAAAATTGAATTCTGCACTATTCTGCACTTTTTTTGTACGATTGTGCTATAGGTTTTTCACACATCCGTGTAATTTGGCAGTATCGAAAATTAAAATAAATACTGATATGAGCACTCTTACAGAACCAAGATCAACAACTCTATTACAACGCCCTGAGTTTAAAAGCAGATATGATAATTATATTGACGGGAAATTTACCCCACCCGTTAAAGGACAATATTTTGATGTTGTTTCACCCGTAGATGGTAAGAATTTTACTCAGGTGGCTCACTCTTCTAAAGAAGATCTGGAGCTTGCTGTAGATGCTGCAGAAAAGGCATTTCAGACCTGGAAACATACCTCGTCTACAGAAAGAAGTATTATTCTTAATAAAATTGCAGACAGAATAGAGCAGAATTTAGAATATCTTGCCACAGTAGAAACCATTGATAACGGGAAGGCAGTCAGAGAAACATTAGCAGCTGATATACCTTTAGCTATCGATCATTTCAGATATTTCGCCTCTGTTATCCGTGCGGAAGAAGGATCACATAATGAATTGGATAAAGATACAGTTTCCCTGATCGTTCACGAACCTTTAGGAGTTATTGCGCAGATTATTCCATGGAATTTCCCGATCCTCATGGCGACATGGAAACTGGCTCCCGCACTGGCTGCCGGAAATTGTGTAGTCTTAAAACCTGCAGAAAGTACACCTGTTTCCATTATGATTTTAATGGAACTGATAGGTGATCTGTTACCTGCCGGAGTTGTGAACATTGTCAATGGTTTTGGAGCAGAGCTTGGAAGAGCTTTGGTAACCAATCCTAAAGTTGCCAAAGCAGCATTCACCGGATCTACAGCTACAGGACGTATGGTAATGCAGTATGCAACAGAAAATATTATTCCTGTAACACTGGAATTAGGAGGGAAATCACCTAACGTATTCTTCAATTCTGTGATGGATGCTGATGATGAATTCTTAGATAAAGCCATTGAAGGAGCTGTTCTTTTTGCTCTGAACCAAGGGGAAATCTGTACCTGCCCGTCAAGGCTTCTGGTTCAGGAAAGCATTGCAGATGCATTTATAGAAAGAGTGATAGAAAGAGTGAAAGCGATCAAGGTAGGAAACCCACTGGATAAAACTGTTATGATGGGAGCGCAGGCATCAAAAATACAGAAAGATAAGATTCTTTCCTATATCCAGTTAGGAGTAGAGGAAGGAGCTGAAGTATTGGTAGGAGGTGATGTGAATCATCTTGGGGAAGACCTGGAAGAAGGATATTACATTCAGCCAACTATTTTCAAAGGAAATAACAGAATGAGAATTTTCCAGGAAGAGATCTTCGGGCCAGTACTGGCGTTTACGACCTTTAAAGACGAAGAAGATGCCGTGAAAATAGCGAACGACACTATCTATGGATTAGGAGCTGGTGTATGGACCAGAGATGCCCATCAGCTATACAATATTCCGCGCCAGATTGAGGCAGGAAGAGTTTGGGTGAATCAATATCACTCGTATCCGGCAGGTGCTCCTTTTGGAGGGTACAAACAGTCCGGAATCGGGAGGGAGAATCATAAAATGATGCTTGACCATTACCGTCAGACTAAAAATATGCTGATCTCCTACAACAAAAATAAGTTAGGCTTCTTTTAATATTATGTAGGACGTGCCGCTTGCCTTGGTTTATCCCAGGGCAAACCGGCCGGGCTATGCGGGGCTTCACTTTGTTTTGATGCTTCATTACATTCCGCATCGGCTCGTGCCTCGCCGCCCTTACTATCATCCCTCACGTAAAAAGAATACTATTAATGTACATACTACATTAAAAAAGTAAATTTTTAAAATGAGAATTGGATAATTACTTAAATAACCATGATAAAAACTCATCCAAAAAATAAAATATGATCCCAAAAACAATGAAGGCTGCAGTAGTGCAAGGCTATGGACAGCCCCTGAAGATTGAAGAAGTTCCTGTTAGAGCCCCTGGAAGATATGAAGTACTTGTAAAGGTTATAGCCTGTGGTGTTTGCCATACAGATTTACATGCAGTAGACGGAGACTGGCCGGCTAAACCTAAAATGCCGCTTATTCCCGGGCATGAAGGGGTAGGAATTGTAGTAGCTTGTGGACCTGAAGCTTTTGTAAAAGAAGGAGATGCGGTAGGAGTGCCATGGCTTTACAGTGCCTGCGGTTGCTGTGACTACTGTATTACAGGATGGGAAACACTTTGTGAAGCTCAGAAAAATGGAGGATACAGTGTAGACGGAGGATTTGCGGAATATGTAATTGCAGATTCAAGATATGTAGGACACCTAAAGTCAGATGTAAACTTTCTGGAAATTGCTCCTATTTTATGTGCTGGGGTAACAGTTTATAAAGGACTAAAAGAAACTGAAACCAAACCCGGTGAATGGGTTGCCATATCAGGAATCGGAGGTTTGGGCCATGTGGCAGTTCAGTATGCGAAAGCAATGGGAATGCACGTAGCCGCTATTGATGTAGCAGATGACAAACTTGATTTGGCAAAAAAACTTGGCGCAGACCTTGTTGTGAATGCAAAAAATACAGATCCTGGTGAATATCTTCATAAAGAAGTAGGAGGAATGCATGGAGCATTGATTACTGCCGTTTCGCCGATTGCTTTCAAACAAGGGATAGATGTTTTAAGAAGAAAAGGAACAATTGCTCTTAACGGACTTCCGCCGGGATCATTTGAACTCCCTATTTTTGAAACTGTTTTAAAAAGAATTACAGTAAGAGGATCTATTGTAGGAACCCGAAAAGACATGCAGGAAGCATTGGACTTTGCTAATGAAGGACTTGTAAAAGCTACAGTAACATCAGCAAAACTGGAAGATATTAATGATGTCTTTGACAAAATGAAAAAAGGACAGATCGATGGCAGAATCGTATTAGATATTGCAGGCTCAAATTAAATAATGAAGTGATTGATCCCGGTTAAAAGTGTTATTTACCGGGATTTTTTATAAATGCCTTTAAAACAATAAAATGGAAACGAAAATATCCAGACTTTCTGCTACAGAAAAAGCCCTTGAAGTCATCCGTGAACTTGAAGAAAAATATGGTGCTCTGATGTTTTATCAGGCTGGAGGCTGTTGTGAAGGTACGCAGCCACAATGTTTCGAAAAAGGAGGCTTTTTTCCAAGAATGAATGATGCGATGATCGGAACCATTAACGGCCATGAATTCTGGATAGACCGCGACCTTTTCGAATATTGGAAATACTCGCATTTTACCCTTGATGTGACAGATGGTTTCGGACCGGGAGGCTTTTCACTGGAAACTCCTTTAGGCAAAACATTTAAAGTTCAATACAGACTTTTCACCCCTGAAGAATATGGAAATCTTGAACCGGTACAACGCAGTGAATAAATTTAGAATGTTTATTATATAGTATTCGTCAATCCTTGACAAACCGGTTGACAAACATGGCAGCAACAATATCTCCTACAGAATTTAAAACGGTAGCCAAAGGATCTACCAATGTTCCGATAATCATTACTGCAGGAATGGCTTCCTGAGGTAATTTATATACGGAGATCATCAGCATTTCACCAATATATCCACCATTAGGAATTCCACCAGCCACAATACTTACAAACACTGTGATTCCCAATGCTAACAGTAAATTGGATGGATCAAAGAAGTCTTTTCCAATAATTAAAAAAGCCACATAGATTTTAATAATTGAAGACATAGAAGACCCGTTTTTATGCAAAGTAGTTCCAATAGGAATCACAAGATTGGCAATAGAACTAGGAATTCCGATTTTAGAAGCAGCCTGTAAATTGGCGGGCATCGTAGCAAAACTGCTGCAGGTACTTATAGCGGTAAGAGTAGGATAGATGGCATTGGTCCAAAAACTTTTCACCCCTTTCTGTCCACTTGCCATAAAAGCATAAATGGAAAAGAAGACAAGAAAATAAATAATTCCTGCAATATAATATAGCCCTAAAGGTTTAGCATAAAATCCAAAAAGCTGTGGCCCTAGTGTAGAAACCTGATAAGCAAAATAAGCTCCCAGACCAATAGGCGCCAGCTTCATGACCAGTAAAAGAAGTTCTTTCATCACTTCATACCCGGATGCGATAAACACTCTGAAAGGTTTTCCGGCTTCGCCTGTTTTTCTGGCTGCAAACCCAGTCATGAAAGCAAAAATAAGGAGTGCCAGCATGTTTTGTCTTGAAAAAAGTGCTGTGAATTCTCCTACTGTAAAGAAGCTTACAATTCTATTTCCCCAACTGTCCTCACTCGCCGCTTCTGTAATCATGTCAGAACTTCCTGAAACCCCGGAAACCGGAAACAGATAGACTGCACAGATGGTAAAAATAGCTGCTGTAAGAATAAAAAACAGAAAGGTAAGTGCCATCACAAGAATGATCTTTCCAAATTTGGATTGCTGCTCCAGAGAAGCTATTGAATTAGATACAGCAAAGAATACGAGAGGTACCACACTTACAAAGAGAAGATTCAGGAAAATATCTCCCAATGGTTTAATGTATTCCACAAAACTTGGAGCAACAATTCCTATAATGCTTCCAATAGTGATTCCCAGAAGTAAAAATAGGATTCCGGAGTAGTTTTTCAGTACCTCTTTCATAGAGTGTTTTTTATCAAAGATAAGTTTATTTTCAATGTATATACTAGAATTTAACCTGAATTTGCCTGTTTAATGATTTTTATCTATTTCTATAAAATTGGATAGTTAATATTATTAAT
>NZ_JBBGZQ010000029.1:0-74625 GCF_037572595.1 Chryseobacterium sp. MYb328
GTATATTAAATTATTAAGATTTTTCAAAATATAGAAAATTTATTTATTTCAATTACGGTTTTCCATTTTGTTTTATTAAAAATTTAAAAAAAGAAACAACGAATGACAAGCATTTTGAAAAAACGAGCAGTCTGAGGAAGTGATGACTAAAAAATTTATTAGCAAATACTTAGTAATCGTTTAAAATTTGTTTTTTCAAAAATCTTCTTATGTGAAAAAGAAAAAAAAGAATAAAATAAAATCAGAACAGCTTAACAGCAGGATTTATTAGTTAGTAATTAATCTAACGGTTATCAATAAATTGAATAACTTTAAAACAGATTAAGTCTTAGCTAATTCAGTAATTGATACACCAGCCTGGGCAAAGTTTATATATTATC
The DNA here is from genome assembly GCF_037572595.1 of Chryseobacterium sp. MYb328. Classification (NCBI taxonomy): domain Bacteria; kingdom Pseudomonadati; phylum Bacteroidota; class Flavobacteriia; order Flavobacteriales; family Weeksellaceae; genus Chryseobacterium; species Chryseobacterium sp. MYb328. The sequence goes on from NZ_JBBGZQ010000029.1 coordinate 381, forward strand.
TTTTTCCAAATCCTTTTCAAGTCTGGATTCCAATAAAATTGGTTGCTTTTTAATATCAGATAAAATCTTTTCTAAATCATTTCTTAATTCTTCTGTATTCCCGTAATTATCTAAAGCAACCGGATCTTCTGTCCATGAAATAATTTCACCAGTTTTTTCGTTGAAATAAACTTCGTACACTCCATAAAAAGGGGTTTCGGTTGTTCCTGTATTGATAATCTGATAACGCCAAAAAGTTATATTTTCCATTAATATTTATTTTTAAAAAAAAATACAATTATTTTTACCACCGAAAAAACAGGATTTATAAAATCTGAACAGTTTTTTCTTTTTAAGTTAAAAAGAAACTTATAAAAATCCATCTCAAATAATTTTGAAGATGGATTTTTTATCTTAAAGATTACTATTCACATCATTAATTAACTATAAATTTATGGATCGTATTTTCTGTTTTAAGAAAATGCATACCTTTCAGTAGATTATCTATTAATATTAAATTGCTTCTTAAGTTTGATTTCTTAATCAGTTTCCCTTCGCTATTATAAATAAGAACTTTATTTACCTTTTTATTAAGATACAGATATTCACTGTTTTTAATTGGATTAGGATAAATTGGAAGCTGAACCGACTTAGCGCTTTCATTAACTCCTAAAGTTGAATAACATGTCCAGGATAAATCATCAATTGCAACTCGCTGTCCTGTATTTGGATTCAAAATTTTAATTACAAAATCACCGGTTACATTCAAATTATCAATAGTCGTTGTAGTTACAACGGAGCTGAAGGGTATTGTTGCAACCTGAATATTATTTATTTCCAATATTAGTTCACTCGGATTTCTGGCAAATTTTAGCTGTGTCGTTACTGTAAGACTTTTAATTCCTCCATTAATTGCAGAACTCATTACATAAATTAAAAATTCAAACAAACTGTAAGTTCAAAAAAAAGACTGTCCTTTTGAGACGGTCTTTTCTATATGAATATTTACTTATTATCTGTCATAACTCTGTTTCTCAAAGTATCAATCCCAAATCCTGTACATCCCTGAAACAGAAATAGCGTCAGAAACATCAGATATAATGTCTGAGGCAGATAAAGGAAGTAGCTCAGCCAGGTAAAAGGATCCATTGCATAGATTCCTGTCTCTTCTTTAATAGGATTCAGTTCTTTAGGAATTGAATTCAGATCATGTGTAAATAAGGCTACCAATATAATAATGATTAAAAACACAGAACTTATTCGCGTCCAAAAACCCAGCATCAGAAATAAACCAAATATACATTCGCAAAAAGCTGTAAAATTGGCAGTAAACTGTGGGAAAGGAAATCCTATATTGCTTATGGTATTTAACATGTATCCCTGAAATATAGGATGAAACAGTTTATTAAATCCTGCAATAAAAAAGAACAGGCCGATTAAAATCCTGCATATGATATAAATATTGGGACTGTTTTTTTCGAAGTTTGATATTATTTTTTTCATTTTTAAATTCTTTTTGATTACATATTCATATCATTGGCATACGACCACGCCATGACTCTTGGTGGATCATGCAATCGTGAATGATATAATTGTTAAATGGTCTGGAAAAATTATACAACGTAAGATACCTTTAATTGTATCGTACTATTAAGGTTAAATTTTAGGGGGAATCCAGATAGAATTAAAAAATGAGCAATAGGGTGGATCATCATATAAAACGAATCGATGACCTAGTGCTTTAGCCAGAAATTTTTCAAATCCAAAAGAGGGAAAAGAAGCTGTAAAAAGGAGTGAAAAACCTGAACAATAATTGCTATTGCATTTTATTGGAGTTTTATTGTTTTCTTTAAGATAAATCTTGTTACATTTCAGATTAGAATCTGCCTGAACACTTTGAAAAATGTTTAAAACTGTTGTGGAAAGTCTACTATAATCTGTCTTATAACTAAATAAATGGAACAACATTAAAAACAGACCTATCATTTTTATAGAGTGCAATACATTAGTGTTTTTATATGTAATTCGTCTTTCCACTGACACAAATATAGCAAAATATTAATGGTCAGTTTTCACAGAAATTAACTTTCAGAGGTTTTGATTTTAAAAGAATTAAAAAAAATGAACTTTTGTTTTTATCTTATGGTTTAAATTTCCAGAAGCTTATATCTGCAAGTTCATTCATTTGATGAGCCATTGTTTTTGGAGCTGATATTGCCAAGAACATTAATGTCCGATTATTTATTGTATTTTAACATAGCATAAGCTTTCCTGCACCTGTTCTTCAATATATCCTACATAATCATATTCTGTAAATCCAAGCTGGTATTTTTCCCATGGGGCCACTAAGCTCTCCGTTTTTTTTATAAAAGAATTAATGAGTTCTACTATTGTTTTTCTATCGAATTGTTCTCCTGAATAATTTTCAACCCTTTCAAACTCTTCATGGTTAATAATTACATTGAATAGGGATAATAATTGCTGTTTAAAATTATTTTCTCCAAACAGAATGATTGAGTTTTCTAATTTTGATGCTGAGAATTTTTTAAAAATAAAAACCGGAGTCTGCATTTCATAAGGTTCTCCCCATTCAAATTTTTTCTCTTCAATTTTACAATGAGGTATTGTTTCAGTATCAATATAATTCTCCATAATTTAATAAATCCTGTTTTTATTTGATTCTATATCGGAAAAACAGATATAAAGAACAAACATTTTTCCATATGAATCGTGAGTAGTAAGCAGTATATTCTTTACGGAAATACTACTCTTCCATTGCTGCTTACCCATTGATTATTTCTGTTCCATTCTCCCCCACAATCGCTCTGCATATACATAACAACTTTTTTCCCGGGAAGATACACAATTACACAAAGATAATTTTCATAGAGTCTTTTACTTTCCCCGTCCTCTACATATCCTTTTGAGATATGATCCAACACAATATATTTGTTATTGGGAGAAATCCCGAGCAATTTTCCTTCAGAATAATTCATACTGCCATATCCTTCTATTTTGTATTTTTTTCTGTCACTCAAAATAAAAGGGTTCTGATACATTTGAAATTCTTTATCATAGGTATTATAGCCCAACTGATAAGATCTGGATATAGGAATAAGTAGCCGTTTCTTTCCAGACTGAGAAAAGACTACAGCAAATAATTGCAATAAAATTAACAGTATAATTTTTTTCAAGATGTATTCCTATTTCTGTATACCCCTAATATTCAGCTTTCTGCTCAAATTCACTAAGTGCATTAAAGTAATATTTCCCGTTATTTTTCTTGAAGAACAGTCTATCACCAACAATATTATTTCCCAGAAAAGTCCGTTTAATGATCAGAGTTTTTTTGCTGCAACAATCTGCAGTAACTTCTACCGGAGCATGACTCCAGTAATTGACTGTTCTGATTCTTACATTTTTGCCCAGCCATTTATTGTCTTTTCTATCTATTGATAAAAAAATACTGTCATCATTCACTTTCTGACGGACGACAATATCAGACTTCAATATTTTACTCCAAATCTTTATTTCCTGAGCATGGAAACTAATGCTGCCCAGAATAAAAAGTAGGATTATTCTTATTTTAAAATTCATAAGGATACAGGGAAAAACAGCATTTAGGATCTATAATTCAATTCTTTCCTGAGCAGGCCCTTATTATTTTGATATCTTTTTTTTTAAGGTCCTTGTATTTTTTTTCATTGGATACTTCTTATTATCAATAGACAGTAAGTAGTTTTTAGGAATATTATTTTCTATTTTCCCGTTTTCATCTTTATTCAGAGTCTCGTCTTTGGTTAATATCCAATTGTTATATTTGGGAAAATAGGTGTATTCCTGTGTATATTCTGTATCAGCAGAAGCATCATACAATAAAATACATCCAGGACCACAATTACTAATGACAGGAGAAGAGACATAATTTAAATTAAAATCATACCTCTTTTTTGATTGTCCCAATACTAAAACGGCTTTACAGGTCGGCTCATTAATTTCTTTAATCTCTCCAACTTTATAGCACTTATAGGTAAGAGTATCATCAATTTTATCATTATTAAAGTCTCCTACAACCTCTTGGGAATACAAAAAGGCAGAGAAAAATGTTATGCATATTATGTTAATCTTCTTTATCATCATATCCTTGTATTGCTTTTTTGTTTTTTTCTTTTTTACCCCATTTGGTGTCTTTTATGGCACTTGTATCGTAGGTATAAACTCCCAGATTTTTTATTTTCTGATTTTTACAGTTATCTTTTACTTTCATATTCTTCAAAATCCTTTTCAGGTTTTCTTTTCTATGGGTAAATCCTGTTAATCCACCATTGACCCCAACTGCTGCTGAGATAAAGTCATCTGTATCTGCAAATTTATTCAAATCACCCCATGCTGAACGATCTCTCCAATACCATGCCGCCGAATTACATACATGTTCCAGATCATTGGCAACAATATCCGGGTCCTGGGTTTCAGGTTTTTTAATCTTAGAAAAGTATGCTTTATAAGTATCTTTCCAGGTAAGCTGAATTAATCCTCTTCCTTTATATTTCGGGCCATCTCCTTTTGTATCGTTCTCACGGCTTAAACATTCAAGATATCTGTTATACCCCCTCTCTATCCGGGCTGTACCGTTTTCTTTATATTTTACTTTGTCTTTTTTGAACAAGAGGTATTTATTATAATTATCAAGATGCGTGGTAGGATCATAATCCCATCCATCAGCATATTCTAAAGAGGTATCCAGCCCTGTTTCGGCTTCCACCTGTGCCAGAAAATGAGCCTTGCGAAGACAGCTGTTGATATCATTATCCTTCATTGCTTTATTCAGGGCTTTTGTAAATTCTTTATAGCTTTTCTTATCTTCCGGCAAAGGACAGTTTTTGGCTGTAAATAATTTCTTGGAGTTATAAAACCCTTTAATATCTTCTTCTGTAAACTCTTTCTCGCAATAGCATTTTTTATCATCTTCCGGGTCTGGTACAGGAGCTCCTTTCCCGTCAATACTTTCCGGGGCATTTACCTGTCCGGAGGTTACAAATTCTATTTTGCCTGTTTCAGGAGGTACAGGGCCCGGCATTTTGCCTGTTCCCGGTAAAGTAGATTTTTTTAACAGCACAAAGTTTTCCTGAACTTTTGCTGTTCCAAAATCCTGCCACTCTGTAAGAGAAATCATCAGAAAACCATCATCAAAGATAAAATTGGGAATCTGTTTTTCTACTATAGTCCCAGTAAGCTTGTCTTGCGTGGTCGGTACATTATTCAGCACTTTAAATGTTCCCAGGTGTGCATTGAATTTAATTTTTGCTCCATCTATAGCCAATAATAAACCTTCTTCAGTTTTATCTTTTTCTTCATTTTCTACACGTTGATCGTCCAGCTTCTGCTTATTGGCTGCTTTCACCTGATCATTATCCTGCGTTTGAGTTTGAGTTTCAGGGGAGATATTTTCTCCATCTTGATTTACACTATCCATACTAATGAATGTTTTAAATGAGAATGTTACAAATTATTACCAGTTCCTTATTTTCACTTATGAATAAAGTTTATCTAATAATACATCCTTAGTCCATTTATCTCTCTAAAAGACTTTTCCTATCTTTTATTTTATGTTATCCTTTGGGGAGTCTGGATTTTCAGGATTAATTTTCTTTATGCTTTTTGGAAATTTAGAGTAATCTATTTTTTTTACTCTTTTCAATTCTGATGGAAACTCTATAGAAATTCGGTTCAAATTAGAATTATCAAAGTGATAATCTTCCGGTTTTTTGTTTTCCTTTCTATAGACATTGTTTTCTTTAAAATATCCCCCTAATAATTTAATATCAGTCTCTGATAAGAGAGTATAGTCAATTACTTTTTTTTGATTTTCATCGGTATAGTAATAAAATTTTGAGGCTTTCCACAATGGAATATAGTCCAAATCATTTATTTTTTCTGTTTCAATATAGAGAAAAGAGACAGGTTCTTTTTCTTTATATACATAGCCATTATCGAAAGCTCTATAAATCGCTTTATCCTTATGTACCTCTAAAGTGCTATAGACATATTTAGAATTAATTTCTGATAAATTATCGTTGTAATAATATTCATAATATTTTACAGAACTACATGATACTATTGTTAATAATAAAAATATAAAGAATATTTTTTTCATCCTTCTTATTTTATGTTGGATTTCGAGCTTGGATTTCGGGAGCAGTTCCCTCGCCTTCATTCTTTAGCCTATCCATAATAATGAATGTTTTAAATGATAATTTTGTTTTTTGATTTCTATGAAACCTTCTTTAAGCTAGTCTTTTCTTTTTACAAAAAACCACTTGAACTCAGTAGACATTCTCACTTATGGTTTATAAGGCTATCATTTTTATAAATCACTTCCTTTATTGTATTTTGAGAATTTTCCAAATCATTGTATTTATAAATCTTCCAGACTCCATTTTTCTTTCCATTACTATAATTTCCTTCCTGAGATTTTTCTTTCCAATAGCCATCTTTCTTCGACTGTTTATTAAATTCTCCCTCACCATCAATTTTTTCAATAACCGTTTTACGAAAGATATATTTGCATTGATAGCATTGATCAATCCTGTTGATGTATTTGCCAATAGGTTGATTTCTTTTAAAATGACCAAATACTATGGTATCTGATTTTTCTATCAGGAGTATTTTCCCATTTAATTCTCCTTTATACAAAGAATAGGAAAAGTTCATATTCGGAAAGATAAATTTTCCTGTCTTTTTTTGCCTGATATCACCATAAAAAATATCCCCTTTGTAATCTACCTGTTGATATACAATAGGCTCACTTACACATGACACCATAAAAAGTATCATAATGAGTTTATAAAAATTGGAATTCATCATTTAATTTTCTTATTATTTCGTGTTGGTAATAAAAGGTGGTTCCTGCAACAGAGGTATCAGGATATTCCATAATATTATCAATTGAACCCTTTTTGAACCTTATATTATTATACAGATTGATCTTTTCATACAGATTAATCTTACTCTCCATTTCCTTTAAGCTGTCTTCATATTCCTGCTTTTCAATCTTCAATTGGCCTTCCAACTCAAAAATTCTAGTTTCCCAATCTTTTTTACTTTTAACTTTTTCATTTCCAAAATTAAATGGATAATGCTCCGGTTTTCTTTCTTTTAAGTCTTTTTTATAATTACCAATACGCTTTTCGAAATCTTCGAGGTAAATTTTTTGTTTTTTATAATACCCGTTCGGATCTATTAGCTTTGCTTTAAGTTGATTCACATATTCATCTTCATCTCCCTCTAAAAAAGTATGAGCTAATCCAAATGAATGTCCTAATTCATGAAAATAAGTATCAATATTAGAAGAATAAAAAAGTCCTCTGTTTTTATGATACCCATAGGATGCTGCCACATTATTATTTTCACTGATTCCTGAAAAGAAGATATACATTTCGTTGTTATTGCAGTTGATTTTCTTTTCTATAAAAGTGGTATACTCGCTTCTCTTCAAAACATAATTATCTGAAATAATATTTTCCGTTTTCAACTCTGCATCATCCACTTCTAATTCTGAAACCTTATATTGTGATTTCAAATTGACTAAAAGCTTACTGATCCCAAAACAATTGATTCCTTCTACGATGTTATTAAGCGCCGTATTTTCATCCTCAAATTTTACAAATTCTCCATTTTTATACAATTGAGTTTCTATAATCATTTTGTTTATAGTTTCCAGATCACTTTGTTTACTATTTTTCCTCAATACTTTTACAAAATGAAAAGATTTATTCGAAAAAATAGCTTTATCATTAGGCTTAATGATCAATAGACCAATAAGGTTATTTTCAGAATCAAAAAACTTAACGGGCTGATCCTTATCAAAAGTATTTTTACAGATAATCATTAAATTGGAAAGCTCCAGCTTCATACTACCTCCGTCTTTTATCAATTGAGGTTCGTAAGCTGTCATCTTAGGGGATATAGGTTTACCTGATTTATCATTTCTGAATTGTCTGGGCTGATTAAAATAGGCATCGTTCTTTGTATCCAGAAATTCTTTAGAAATAATAAATTCTTTAGAAGCTATCGTTTTACCATCTTTGGTAAATCCAATATCAAAGAGCGATTGATCATATTTTAATTGAATACTATTTTTCTCTGTTTTTTTCGGATTTATAATCTCTACATATAAATTTAAAACCACTTCCAATTTTGTTACTTCGCTATGATTCTTAAACATATACAAATAAGGAGGATAGTAATTTGATTTATTAATATTTATTTTACTGGATTCATATTTCTCTTCAAACAATACCTTGTTCTGAGTGCAATTATCTAAAATATCCGATTTAGACTTTGTTCTGAGACTTAAAATATCATCGTGATCTCTATTCCAATCAAATCCGTAATTACTCGCCGCTGGAAAGTCATTCCAAATTCTCGGGTATACAATAAAATTAATGATAGCATCCTTTTGCTCCGGTACAGGTGCACCATTCGTAACTATTTTTTCGGGTATATTTACTTGACCGGAATTTGAAAACTCTACCTTTCCACTTTCTGGAGGTGTTCCTGGGATAGACCCAACTCCTGGTAAAAATGAATCCTTCAACAAAACTTCATTATCCTGTACTTTTACATTTCCAAATTTTTGCCATTCTGTAAGAGTATTTAAAACGAAACCATCATCAAAAATGAAATTAGGCACCTGTTTTTCTACCACCGTTCCTGTAAGTTTATCCTGTGTAGTAGGTACATCATTCAATACCTTAAAAGTTCCTAAGTGAGCATTGAATTTTATCTTTGCTCCATCTATGGCCAACAATAAGCCTTCTTCAGTTTTATCTTTCTTCTCATTCTCTTTACGTCGATCATCCTGTTTCTGCTTATTGGCCGCTTTCACCTGATCATTATCCTGAGTTGGATTTTGAGCTTGGATTTCGGGAGCAGTTCCCTCGCCTTCATTCTTTAGCCTATCCATAATAATGAATGTTTTAAATGATAATTTTGTTTTTTGATTTCTATGAAACCTTCTTCATATTGATCTCTTTTGCAGACAAATAAACCTCTGAAGTGTTTGATTTCTGATTCTTCCAGATTTTCTGCTGATACTTTCAAAGTTAATGTATCTCCATTTTTTACAGGATTCATAATTTCTGTAAAGCCTTCTGAAGATTCTCTTTTCATTTTAGTATCAAATGAATTCAATAAGCCATTAAAAAGTAATCCAAACATTTTATAACTACCTAAAAAGACAATCAGCTTTGTTTCATCTTCCAACAGATCACTGATTTGGCTGAAATAGCGATCTATGGCTTGTCCTGTATGTGTTTCAGACAAACCTGCCTGAATTTTAGCCCATCTTACCCTTAAAAACAATAAATTATCTACCGCAGTAATATTTCCTTCATCATCTACCCTGCATTCTATTTCATCGAATAAATAGCTGATCTTTTTTAAAAATTTATCCATACTCCCTTCATCTTCAGAAAAATCAAAGTGAGTAACCAGAACCTGAAAGTCATGTTGATCCTTTACTTTACCATAATAATAGACCTCAACTTCTCTGACATAGCTTTTTTGGGTAGAATAAAACGGATTTTTTTGTTCTATGACGATGGTCTCCAGCCGATAGGTTTTCTGATGAAGATTCTGCAATAAGTTTACTGCCATACTTAATATATCCTTCTTTGATAATCATTATTGGGATCCATTCCCATCCAGTCTCTATTAGCAGACCAATGAAGATACTTATTTCTTAGGGTTCTCAGTAAATCCTGCCATCGTTGCGAAGTAACCTGTACTGCCGGAATATTGACGATCCTATTGCCATCTTTATCTTTACCATAGGTTGGCTGTTCCAAAGCAGCTTCAGCATTTAATCTGGCAGCTTCTTTTCCCAGGTCCTCATCCTTCACAAAATGCCATGGTTTTCCATCTCCAAACACATATTTTTCCAGATGTCTTTTTGCTGCCGGCAGATGTTCGTCTTTATCAATAGAATAGGTACTTTCAGTTTTCACTATGATCTGATGATTATAGTAATCTATTCCATGCTTTTCCATAAAATGAAGTGGAATATAACTGTATTCTTTTCTAAGAAAACGAACTCCTCTTATTTTATGATATTGGAAAATCCATAAATGACTTTCTTTTTTTATACTGATCTGACCATCATGATACCAATGCCCAGCTTTAATTTCTTCCATCCTCTCCTCCAGCCTTTTCAGGGCATTCCAGGAACTGTAAGAATTAAATCCTACACCAGGATGTTTATCTGCTACTTCTATTTCGTCTACGGTTTCTGTCCCACTTTCGTAAGCTCCACCAATATCACAGTGCACCCCCGGAAAATCTTTCTCAACGCTTCCTGGGAATCTGGTGAGTGAAAAATTTTCCCGATGCTCATCCATTGCAGTAAAGTGAACGGCTTTATAGTAAGGTCCGGGATTTTTGAGCTGAAGCTGCTCAACGTCATCTCCAAAATTATGTTTGGATCCGAATGTAGCATGCAAAGGACCTCGGTATCCTACTCTTTCCAATGCTCCCATATCTCCAAACTCCTCATAAGAGGAAACAGTATCATAAACTCCTATGAACCGGACATCCAGTTCTAATTCCTCCAGTTCTTCTTTGGTCAGAATTTCCTTGCTTAGAAGATAGTAGCCTAAAAAACCAAATTTGGGAAGCTTACCATCCACAAGGTAGGCCGGATTTACCTCTGTTTTATCTTTATCTATCCAAATATCCTCGTATTCAGCAATCAATCCATCATTGCCATAAGACCGGCTTTCTCTGTACCCTGCCAACTTTGTTTTTTTCCTGATTTCAACATCTTTGGGTCTTTTGTTTCCATTAATTTCATAGGAAAAATTTCTGGCTGCAGCAGCACCACGACTGAATCCGAAAGTATCAATGGTAATTTTACTGAGCATTTTTTCCGGAGAATGTTTTTTCTTTAGGGCATCAATTCTTTCTGCAACCATTTCACAGCCTTTTCTCACTTTCCCTCTTACTCCGGTCTCTCCGGACCCATACTGAAATCCATCATCTACATCTCTGCGTCCATCCAATGTTCCTATGCCTTCTACATATACACCATATTCATCCCGTTGGCTGCATTTATACATTCTTGCTACGTTGGTAAAATCATTACTGTAACTATTATCTACTCCCTGCTTGTCCAGCCATCCTCTGTGGCTTGCTTTAAGAAAACGGTCAGATTCCTTATCCTTGTCAGAGATTTCTTTGTTTTTCAGTTCTTCGTACTGTTTTTCCTGTGCTTTGGTGGTTTCATCGATGGCTGCTTCTTTGATCAGAACTTCATCGTCGGTATCGCTGCTTTCAATTTTATTCTTTCCATCTCTGTACTTCTGCCTCATTTCAGTGTTCTTAAGGCTATTAAGGGTACCATCAAAGAAAACACCTATTTCCAAATGTATTTCATCAATTGGAGGGGAAGAGTTTCCGGTATTGTATACAAATGTTTTTCCCATAATCAATAGTTAATTATAGTTCGATATGCATTATTTCTTTCTGGATTTAAACATTTCCAGGTTTTCTGTTTTAATGAAAGCTTCTTTTCCATTTTCACCTTTCAGCAGCACTGTAAAGAAGCTATATGATTCGTTTATTTTAATCACCAGGCTCGCCTTTGTAGACTTCGGATCTTTTCCAAACACTTTTGAAAATGCTTCAAAAGCTGACTTTTCATTAAGTTTGCAACCAGCCCCATATCTTATATCCTCACCATCCACTACTGAAAAGGAAAAAGACTGCGGTATTGCCTTAGTTCCGTTACCTCCAAGAGGATTCTTGGATGAATCCAACTGATCCATTTCACCATTAACCATTGTCATTCCTACATCTGCCAGAGGATTGAGTTTACCTTTTTCAGGAAGTTCAAAAACAGGTTTCCAGTCATACTGAATCCTATACGAATCCCATAAACCAAAAGGGATAGACTTCCCTTTGTTTTCCTGTTGTATTTTTAATGGAACTATTTTTTCACTGGTATGAATTTCTTTTAAGTAATCATCTCTGAAAAAACGGTCCTCATGGCTGTCCAGTTTAGCTATTTCTGATTCCGGAATGGTTACTTTTTTTCCAAGATACCTTCCTATTTCTTTCTGCACACCTACACCGGCTACCCAAACTATAACCACTCCTCCCGGAGCCATTCCTATACCGATCTTGTTATAGTTTAAATGTTTTATATTTCCACTTCCATTGCTGGCTTTACTATCATATCCTTTACTGAAATATTCTTTTATTTTACTCGTGTCTACCTGAGCATCTATCATATAGAACTGGTTCTCCATGTATGACATCCATGTAAAATCAAGACGGGTGGGAATACCTTTAAAACTATTTCCCATTCCATTATTGATGGTTCCCCAGGTATTTCCTCCCGGTGATAACCCGATATCTAGTCCTACCCATTCTCCGCCCTCACATTCTATTCCTCCTTTGTATACCTCCATCGGATATCCTAAAGGAGCAGAAGTTCCCTCAGTCCATTCATATTTTGTCATTGTTACTGTTTTTTTATGGTCTTTTTTTTCCTGACAAGAAATCTGGGTAAAAAATAAAAAGCTTAACAGATATTTTATTATTCTATTCATTATGAACACGTTCTAATCTTCAATAGTAAACTCCATGAAACATACTGCCATGTGTTTTATCCTTTATTTACTTTAGCATCAATTTTACCCAACATTTTAGCAATTCCAGAACTCTGCAGCAGGATATCTCCATTCTTTGCCTTATGGGTAGTTGTAGAGGTTGTTTCTTTCAAATCACCTGTTACATTGATGGTTTTATTTTCATTAACAGTCTGTTTATAGTTCCTTGAAGTAAACTTATGATTATTGGTAATATTAATGGCATTATCATTTCCTACGGTGGTCTTCATATCCTGCCCGACATTGATGGTAAGATTTTCCCCTGCATTGAACGTCATATTTTTCGGTGCTGTGACGATGATGTTTCCTTTTCCATCCATAAAATAATTATTTCCACTTGGATCGACAATCGTGACGCTTCCTTCAGCATCATTCATTAAAACCCTGATTCCACTTCTGGTCTGAATGGATTTTAAATGATTGTCAACACCTCCTCCCATAGCTGTTCCACCATGGAACATTCCTCCCATCACAAATGGACGGTCCGGATGGTTATGGACAAACCCTACCATTACCTGATCTCCTACTTCGGGTATAGCTACATAACCTCTGTTTTGAGTAATCTGATCTGTACCTCCGGCATCAGGTGCCATCATTCGGATAAAATTTGTGGTATCATGCAGTTGCCAGTCGAATCTTACAGTAACCCTTCCCTGTCCCATCGGATCTGTATTGGAGATCACTGTAGCGATCTGAGGCTCTGCAATGGGAACTGTAAAATCAGGGGTCGGAATATATCCTGTATCTGCAGCTATGGCTTCAAACCTTCCTTCATAACGTCCCAGTGTATCTACCTCATGAATAACTTCTGTAACCATCAGTTTGGTAAAGTAAGAGGTTTGATTGCTATCGGCTTTACGCATATTGATATCGGCAACACATCCCGGATATAGAAATGGAATAGTGGTACCACCTGAAACTGTAAAAACGTCTACCGCTCTGCTTCCTGCTGTACTGGTTTGAGAAATCACCACATCCATATCAGTGGCTGCCTTTATAGGAGCAACCTGTAATGATGGGGTTTTAAAGATCTTATCGTTGTTCTGGTAGGATGTTTTTGCAAGATTTCCCACATGTTTGATAGGAGTTTCTCCGGAAGTTAATTTAGCATTAGAGCTGCTGTTATATCCGTAAAAACGAGGCTTGATATGTACGGCCTTCATTTCTACATTGATATCTGAAACATTGCTTCCATAGATCAGTTCTACAGCTTTATTCTGAGGTGGCATATTTCCGAAATGGAGTATTTCACCGTCATAAAAGAATTGCTCACCATAGGCTTCTGCCATTCTGCAAAGATAATTGTAATGGGTTTCGTTATATTGAGAGCTGTAAAGAATCTGAGCAGACGCTTTAGCATTCACTTTTACATCAAATTTACTGTTTTCGATACCCTGTTTTATTACATCGGTGGCAATAATTCCCATATTAACGGGCTGGTCACCACCAAAACTTTGGGTATGAGGAGCAGCATCCAGAAGAATAGTTGGGCTGTATCCTTTCAGTACGATATTTCCAAGACTATGATTTTCCTGGCTGAATCCTACTTTTGTAATAACTCCTACAAAGGTCCTTTCGGGACTTCCTTCTACATCTTTATATTTAAAGACTACAGTTAAACGTTTTCCTAAAAACTGCTGAGCTTCTTCCAGATCATGGTTCTGTACACCATCTAAGGTATCATGAGCCAATGTCAGTTCAAAATTATGATGTTTCTTTACACTCTGTTGTAAGCGGAAGTGTTTGAAATGTTTGATCATTTTGCCTTCAATCACTATATCCAGCTTCACCACACGGTTGATTCCGGGAATATGATTCTCCGAAATCTTTTCGGAATTCGAGGTATTTTTGTTCATATTTTAATGTAAGGTGTTTGAAAGACTTTTATTTTCAGAAAAAAATTCTAAAAAAAATATCCTTTATATAAAATTATAAATTTTTTACAATATAAAATCCACTTTTACCCAATTTATTTCAACAATTACAGAAAATTGATGAGAGTATTTTGTTTAATTCTGAAGTATTTATCAGAGCCAAAAAAACAGAACAGTATCTATTGTACCATTCTGTTTTTATATGTACTTGATTTTTTTAAGAGATCAGATTCTTACGCTGTAGGCCAAGCTCCATGGTAAGCAGAATTCCCTAAGTCAATTTGTTCTGCACTTACAACAAAAGTGATGTACATACTGTTTTCATCCACTGCATCGAAATCTACTTCGTGCTGGATCACGTATCCATTCTGCCACTTTAATGTTGTTAATGTTCCTTCCTCATGAGATTTGTTGAAGGTAATTTCTCCCACTGTAGGCTTATACTTTCCGTTCAATAAGCTTTCCAGAATATCTGATTTTTCTGTAGCTTCTACTGTGATTTTGATAAGCGCGTTGGAAGGATCTGATGCTACACGTCCTGAAACGTCTGTAGATCTTGATACACTGTAGTTAAGCTTTAATAGCTTTTGTCCTTCTCCGTTGTTGAATTTTAAAATTCCTCTTGAATTTCTTTCTGCCATGATTGTAAATTTTAATCGTTAATATTGTGTGATTTGTTGTTTTATATCACCAAATATAGATCTAATTACAAGAACAAAATACAAATTAATAAGAAATTTCAAAAAGTGTAGTAATACTACGACTAACACTTGTTAGGGTAAATACAAACTGGAAATCAAATACTTATTATTTAAAATTCTTTTTAATGCGGGAATAGAAACCATTCCGTATCAGGATACATTTACTCCAAAAAGATGCCCCACCAAAGCTGTTATTCCCATAGCAACAGTCCCCCAGAAACAGATTCTCATTACAGCAATTTTAATACTGGAACCGCCTGTTCTGGCTGACATTGCTCCTAAAAGCATCAGAAATATAATGGAAAAGCCATATTGAAAATACACCATCTGCCTGATAGGAGCTAAAAGAGAAACCGTAAATGGCAGCAGTGCCCCTACAGCAAAAGACCCGAATGATGCTATAGCGGCCTGTAAAGGTTTTGCCTGAGTCATTTCATTAATACCCAATTCATCTCTGGCATGGGCTTCCAATGCATTGTGTTCTGTAAGTTCAATAGCAACCTGCATCGCCGTTTCCTTGGAACAACCTCTTTTTTCATAGACTCTGGCAAGTTCTCTAAGTTCTGCTTCCGGCATTTCTTCAAGCTCACGCTTTTCGCGGATCAGGTCTGCCTTTTCTGTATCCTCCTGTGAGCTTACCGAAACATATTCCCCGGCAGCCATAGACATTGCTCCTGCGATCATTCCTGCCAAAGCCGCAAGAATAATGATGTGCCGCTCAGGTTCTGCTGCTGCAACACCAATGACAATACTTGTAGTGGACAACAACCCGTCATTAGCTCCCAAAACTGCTGCCCGAAGCCAGCCTACCCTATTTACATAATGCTTTTCCAGTTGATGATGCATATGAGATTGTTTTGTGATAAATAATGGTATTAAAGGTATAAAATGTTTCATCAAGAATCATTTTAAATTAATAAGCAGTCTCCTTGATCAGTCTAAAGCTGAAAGCTGGTATTGATTTTTGAACCTATTGAAATCTTCAAAAGAATATTCAGGACAGGCGCCTTCCTGCGATGTGATAAATGCTCCCAGGGAAACCGCCTGAATCATGGTTTCATGCACTGAACTTCCTTTCTCCAATCTTTTTGAAAGGAAACCTGCTAAAAAAGAATCCCCGCTTCCCACAGTATCTTTTATCGTAACAGGAATGGTAGGATATCGATAAAAATCATGCTTATCTGCATACAAAGCTCCTTTACTTCCTTTGGAAATAATAATTTCATGTAGATCAAAATTTTCCTGTAGAAATTTTATACCGTCTTCTTCACTTGTATATTCTTTTCCTAAAAAATCCAGCATCATACGCAGTTCTGCCTTGTTAAATTTTGCCAGATGTGTTTTATGCAGCAAATCCTTAATCATACTGGTTTCATAATACGGCTCTCTGAGATTGATATCAAAAACATTATAAGCTCCTACTTCAAGCAGTTCGAATAATGTGTTTTTGGTTTTCTCACTTCTTGCTGCCAATGTTCCGAATACAAAAGCATCTGTTGTACTAAGTATTTCATGGTTTTCCGGAGTTATATCAATGAAATCCCAGGCTACATTCTCTACAATATCATAATGTGCATCATTATTTTCATCCACAGAAGCGATAACAGTACTGGTAGGATACCCTACATTAATCTGGATGTAATCTGTCGGGATATTCCAGCTTTTAATTTTCTGCAGCAGATCCTGTCCCAGCTGATCGTTCCCCACACTACTTATCATATTAACATCAACGCCCATCCTGGAAAGATGGTATGCTACATTAAAGGGCGCTCCGCCTACCCTTTTCTGTTCACCAGGAAAAATATCCCAGAGAACTTCCCCAAAGCAGACAACTTTATTTTTTTTATCTTTCATTATCTAAAATTAATTAAATGTATTAAACTAAAATAGCATTCTTTTTTCATTATCAGAATGAATAAACCTGTACAGAAAACTGCAGGAAGGCATTATTGTTTACCGGATTCCATATTCCCCATATTCCGATGGGTATTTTATAACCTTCAATAGTAAAGCTTTTTGAAATGATAAGGCTGATCTCATTGAACCCGGATTCTTTAGCAAAAAAATTGTTCTTTTCTCCATTCGTATTGTTTAAAGCAAAACCATATCCTATTCTTCCCCTTACTTCCAGATTTTCTTTCTTATATACCGGATATTCTCCTGATACAAATGATGAATATTTATTTTTTGTATTGTCACCGTTCCTGTCCCTTCCGAACACCACTGTATTCCAGCTCAGTACCAAAGGAAATTTTTCACTTATGGTATAATAGGACCTCAAATCCCAGAAACGCCCGGTTTCTCTTGCTGAATAATTAAAGAATTCCTTATTGTTATAAGTAGCACCAGGCGAAAAATTATAAATATCCCAGAGCTCTAAAGTAAGATGCTTATTTTTATATCCTATATAGTTATTAAATTCCTTATAGGAACCTTCCACATTACCACCGGCCCAGAATCCCACATAAAAGTTTTTGTAATCAAGATGTACATCTCCGGTATAGATCAAACCTGCCGAGACTTCAATCCCGCGCCACAAATGGCTGTTTCTAAGCTGTAGAGCCGAATGTAATTCCTGTGCACTTAAGAAACTTCTCATAATAAGAAGAAAAAGCAAAAAAAAGATTTTTAACATGACATAGGTATTTTTTTGGATAAACATTAGAGATCTATATCTGGTAATATTTACCGGATACTGAAGGTTTTCAGGAAAAATAAAGATGGGGTTATTGAATAAGATCCTTTTCTCTTATCCGTGATCCAAACAGAGCATAAACCAGCATCAGCAATTCGCAGATCACTGTAAGCCACCAGGTCCATCTCCACGAGCCTAAAATATCTGCAAGACCTCCCTGGATAAGGGTAAAGACAGCCCCGCCAAATACTGCAGAAATAAAGATTCCAGATGCTTTTGAGGTATACTTGTTCAGTCCTTTTATGGAAAGGGTATAGATACAGCTCCACATAGAGGAATGAAGCAGACCGATTGCTACCAGAAACCAAAGGTTCTGTGTAACCATAGAAATGATACCAAGGATAGTGGCAAGGATAGTAGTGGTTACCAGCTGTGTTCTTGCAGAAATTTTACTAAAGAAGCTTGATATAGCTCTTCCCACAAGGAAGCCTCCCCAATATAATGTAGACAGTAATGCATGAATTCCTAAATCCATACCACCGATGATAATATCTGACTTTCCAAAAAAAGTGATCGGATGGCCGGAATCCATCAGTTCAAAAGCATACAGATTAATATTGGCACCAATAGCCACTTCAGTTCCTACATAAAAGAAAATTGCAAGAACACCCAGTACAAAGTGTCTGAATGACCAGATGCTTCTTTCAAGCTTTTCCTCTCCCACCACTCTGGTATGAGCCAAATCCGGAAGATGAAGCCTTTTGGTGATTATCATTACAGTAAGTATACAGATGATAAGGGCTGAAAGCGGTAACAGCAACTGCCTGATTTCTATATTTTCAATAGAAATCCCACTGAACATCACTACGGTCACAAAAAATGGTGCAGAAGTTGTCCCAATGGAATTAATTGCGGTCAGAATGTTCAGCCGCTGTACGGGCTGGGTACCTTTCAATTCATAGGATGCGGCATAGGGATTCACTACAACCTGAATAATAGCTGCAGAAGTACCCATCAGGTAAGAACCTATGACGAAAACGATAAACCCGACAGGAATAACGGCATCTTTTATACTGAATTTCAAATCGGAATATTGATCCCCTATCCAGGATGAACACAAATACATAAAAAGACCGGAAATCATAAATAAAAGGCCACGCAGGATCGTATTCTTGTATCCAAAGGCATTGACCCATTTACTTCCCAGGGTTCCGTTCAGAAGGTACCCCAGGAAGAAGAAAAAGGAAATCAAAGTTGTAAATGTGTTTTTCAGGCTGCCTGCATGGCTCAGAAAAGTGAATTTCAAAGGAGCCTGAAGCTGTTCATTCACCGTTGTCAGAAAACCTACAATGAAATAAATAAAAGTGATAATAGCAAACGGTAGCATAGCGTTGTTTGCCTTGTTTCCCGAGGATACGGTATTTGAATTTACTTGCATGACCTTAGTATTTTATAATTGATTTTAAAACTGAAGAGATTCCTGAATCTTTGATATTCTGTACGAAGCGGATATACAGTTCCACGAATTGTTCAGAAGTTTTCAGATAAATTCCTTTAAAAGCTGATAATTCTAAAAAATCCAAAGGATTTTCACTACCAATAAGCAGTTCATCACTAATCGTTAGCCACGGTTCTGTTACCTCGAAAGTATTTCCATGGCTGTCTGTCTTATATTTCAGATAATGTCTGTAGGAAGCAATAAGGAAGGCAGGTCTGGTAAGATCCTTAGCCCCTTTTATCATTTTATCAAGATTAGGAATAATATATACCGGAAATTTTGAAACCCCGTCAGAGCATAGGCGGCTCACCTGATCACTGACGCTATGATTCGCAAATCTTTCAATAAGGGTCTGTTTGTATTTTTCCAAATCTGTATTTTCCGGAGCCGGAACAAAAGGAGTAATATCAATATCCATAAAATCCCTTATAAACTGTACCAAATCTGCATCTTCCATAGCCAGATCTACCTTACGGTATCCCATCAGAAAGGCAGGATAGGACAGCAATGTGTGTGAAGCATTCAGAAGACTGAGTTTCATATTTTCAAATGACGTTACATCATTGGTAAATTCTACTCCTACTCTTTCCCAGGCTGGTCTTCCTGCAATAAAGCAATCTTCTATTACCCATTGGGCAAAATCTTCACAGTATACAGGAACTTTATCATTTGTTCCGTTCAGCCTGTTCAGTCTTTCTACATCTGCATACATTGTAGTTGGTGTAATGCGGTCTACCATGCTGTTTGGGAAAGCTACATTTTTCATTATCCATTCCGCAAGTTCCTTATCCTGTGCTTGTATAAAACTGGTAAAGGCTTTCTTTGCCATATTTCCGTTCTGCAGAAGATTGTCACATGAAAGAATCGTAATAGGACCGCCATTTTGTTTTTTTCTTTGGCGTAAGCCCTCTGCAATGAATCCGAATACCGTAGAAGGACTGGCAGGATTATCCAGGTCATGTTGTATATTTTCATTGTCAAGTATGAATTCACCGGTTTCCTTATCAAGATTATATCCACCTTCTGTAATAGTTAAGGTGATGATCCTGATATCGGCATCAGCAATTTTTTTAACGATAGCACCAGGATTATCACCAGCCCAAATCAATTCGCGCAGTGAATCAATTCTATAAACTTCATTTACTCCGTTTCTTCCACAAACCGTGAGCGAATATTTAAGGTTCTGCTCTCTTAGGCTATTGAATACATTCTCATCTGAAGGCAGTAAGCATACTCCACAAACACCCCATGTCTGCTGATCCTTGTCATTCAGCAGCATATGCGTATAAAACTGTTGATGAGCTCTGTGAAAATTTCCTACACCGATGTGTAAAATCCCAGTACAGATTTCCGAAGAATTATAATTACAATAAATAATACTCATAATTAGTATAATATTTAATAAATTGATTAGTTTGTTAAATATATATTAACAAATAGTTGACTTATAAGTTTTTTTACCAAATCACAATTGGGAACGTTCCCAAAACTAAGGGAACGTTCCCAATAGGATATTTTTTTATTATTTTTAACAAAAAAACAGAGCTAATGAAACGCATAACGATAAAAGATTTGTCCAAATTTTTGTCATTATCTACCTCTACAATCTCAAGAGCACTGCTTCATGACAAAAATGTGAATGAAGAAACAAGAAAACGGATATTGGATGCAGCGGAAAAATTGGGATATAAACCCAACCTTACAGCCTTGAATTTACAATCCGGACAATCCAAAACTATCGGGTTTGTAGTGCCTGAAATGATTACTCCTTTTTCTGCGAAAGTCCTCAAAGGAATTCAGAATATCCTTTATCCGTTGGGATATAGAATCATCATTACACAATCTGATGAAGATTCTTGTATTGAAAGAAAAAACCTGCAGCTCCTTGAAGAGTTCAATGTGGATGCTATCATTATTAATCTCTGCCACGAAACATATAATAATGATATTTATCAACATATTATGAAGCAAGGAACTCCATTGATATTTTTTGACAGAATTCCCCATGAATCTCTGGATGTATCGAAAGTAATAGTCAATGATTATATTAAAGCTTCGCTGATGGTGGAATACTTAATCAAAACTGGGCGAAAAAGAATTGTTCACATGATGGGACCGGCTACTATTCGAAACGCGATGGAAAGAGTGAATGGCTATAAGCGTATTCTCATGAAATATAACATTTTTGATGAAAACCTTATTGTACAGGCGGATGGAATGACTTTTGAACACGGAAAAAAGGCCATCAAACAGCTAATAAGCAAAAATATAGAGTTTGACAGTATTTTTGCATTTAGTGACACATTAGCTTTAGGGGCCATGAATTACCTTCATGAACAGAAGATAAGAATTCCTGATGATGTAGCAGTTGCCAGTTTCTCCGGAACGGAACTATCATCCATGGTTTTCCCTCAGCTTACCAGTGTACAGCAACCTTTGGAAAAGATGGGTGAGATTGCTGCAGAACTCGCTTTAGAAAAAATTAAAAATAACTCTTCTCCAAGCAAATGTATTATGATGGATGCAGAATTAATCTATAGAGCTTCTACCTGACAGTATTTCGGAAACAGTAATCTTCTTTCCTACGATTGGGATGATGATCGATACTATTTTATCCTCCCTTTCATGGTTTTAACCAATTTACCATCGTTCAGTTCTTAAGCTTTTATAGAAAACTTTGAAAAATGCAAAGCAGTATACAATCCCACTAAAACTCTACAATTCAGTCCGTTGATTCTCAAAACAGGGGCATCACTCAAAAAAATCCTATTTTCTTATCTTTGCATCCGTAAAATCCGATAACAATATCAATGAGTTTATTATACATCAACTGGAATGTGAATCCTGAAATCGTTAATATTTTAGGTGTTTCCGTCAAATACTATGGCCTTTTATTTCTTTCAGGGCTTGTTTTATGCTTTAATATTTTAAAAAAGATCTATAAAAAAGAAAATCTGAGTACACAGGCACATGATGCTTTATTTTCATATGCCCTTATCGGAATTTTTGCCGGAGCCAGGTTAGGGCACTGCATCTTTTATGATTTCGATTACTATTCTCAGCATCCGCTTGAAATCTTCCTGCCAATCCAGAGAGGTCCGGATGGAGCCTACCACTTTACCGGTTTTGCAGGACTTGCAAGCCATGGTGGGGGAATTGGGCTGATGATTATGTTGCTGATCTATGCGAGAAAGTTTAAGATCCCATTAATGACAGTTTTGGATGCTATTGCTATTGTACTTCCTTTAGGTGGAGTCTTTATCAGGCTTGCCAATCTTATGAACTCGGAAATTATTGGAGTTCCTACCAATGTTCCATGGGCTTTTATATTCCATCAGGTAGATGATCTTCCAAGACATCCTGCACAGTTGTATGAGGCAATCTCTTATTTAATTATTTTCCTTTTCGTATACCTTATTTACAAGAAAGATATCTTCAAAATCGGAAAAGGGTTTTACTTCGGGATCAGTATTCTTTTAATTTTTATCATGAGAATCCTGATCGAATTTATTAAAGTAGATCAGGTTGAATTTGAACATGGAATGAGCTTAAATATGGGACAGCTTTTAAGTATTCCTTTTGTTCTTCTGGGATTGTTTTTCATTATTAAAAGTATTCTGGACAAAGGAAAAATGAAAACTTTATAGTTTCGTACTCCTTCAGATCAATAAAAAACTCACTGAAAACAATTTTCAGTGAGTTTATTTTTTTTATGTATTTCAGATTATCTTGTTGTATAACCACCATTGGCAAAAATAGTCTGCCCTGTGATCCACCAGCCATCAGTAACTAAAAACTCTACCAATGGAGCAATATCTTTAATATCGGTAAGCCCGCCCAATGCTGAGGCAGATTTATGATAAGCTACTGCATCATCTGTTTCCTGACCGTAGAAGAAAGGAGTATCCATTGGGCCAGGTGCCACTGCTGTTACAGAAATTCCTCTGGCTCCGAATTCCTTAGATGCAGCTCTGGTAAAATGCTCTACAGGTGCCTTTGCTCCTGCATAAGTAGAATACAAACCTGTATATGCTGCCAGTAATGAAGTAACAATTGTACAGATCTTTCCGTGGTCATTTATTTTTTTACCTGCTTCCTGCAAAAAGAAGTAAGCTGATTTTGAATTCACGTTGAACATAGTATCATATTCTGCTTCTGTAGTTTCTGAAAATGGCTTTTTAAGGACCATTCCTACTGTATTTATTGCAATATCTACTCCTCCAAAACGGGAAATAGTTTCATCAAAAAACCTGGTAAGATTATCTACTTTAGTAAGATCACCCTGAAACAGAAATGCTTCAGTGCCCAATGCCTGAACTTCTGCCAGAGTCTTTTCACTTTCTGCTCTTGAGCTTTCACTATTATAGTGTATTGCCAGTTTTGCTCCTTTTGCCGCAAAATCTCTACTTAGCAATCCACCAAGGTTTTTACCTCCTCCGGCTATTAAAACAACTTTTCCTTTTACATCTTGTGTTGACATTATTTTATTTTTTATTTGTTAATGAAGCAAAGATGAATAATAAAAAGCATCTCAACATGGTGAATTTTTCGGAAATTTCAGATAGACTTCAATTTTAACTTTAAAAATATTATAAAATTTATATAAACATATTTTTTTCAATATCCTATTATCTACCAAGCAGATAGAGTTTATATCCAATTTTACATATTAAACAGTTGCTTAACTTTTCCAGCTTAAGTGAATTTTAGGCACAACATTTGATGCTCTCCCACCCGTATTAACACACCATTTCATTCTTAATATATTTTTTTAAATCCTCAGTTTCCTGGGGATTTTTTATAAAAAGCAGTCAATACTGCTTTATTCTCCTGTAAATAAGATTGCTGGACAGATTTTCATAAAAACCATTTCTGATAATCAATCATTTAAAAACAGTTTTATTCATTTTATTGTTGTATATTTGCATATTATTAACAGGTCACTACTTTGTTTTCTGTAACGACTTAGAATAGATTTATTCAGTCTTTGCTTTTTGAGCAGCCATATTTTTAACTTTTATTCTTCTACCCAGAACAATACTTGTCGGAATTTTAAAGCTCTGTATTATTAGGGAAACCCAGAACAGAAAACATCGGCGGGCTTTAAGGTCTAAGGCAGACCAGAGTGAACAATACAATTTATAGAAACTAAATACTAAAAATAATTTATGGCAGATTCTTTTTCTAAAAAGGAAAATTTCAAGAAAAAAATTCAAAAGCAAAAAGAAAAAGCGCTAAGACGCGAAGAACGTAAAACGAACAACAACAAAGGAGCGGAGGACGTATTCATGTATGTAGATGAATTCGGAAGATTAACTTCTACTCCACCTGAACAAAGACAGGAAGTAAACCTTGATGATATTCAATTAGGAGCTGCTCCTATTATTGAGGAAGATCCAAGAAAAACAGGGATTGTTACTTTCCTTAGTGAAAAAGGATATGGTTTCATTACCGAAGATAACAGCAAAGAAAATATCTTCTTCCACAATAATAACTGTGTAGAACCTGTAAAAAAAGGAAACAAAGTTTCTTTTGAAAAGGAAAAATCTCCAAAAGGATTTTCTGCAGTTGAAATTCAGATCGTTAAATAAGATCAATACATCCTGCACCATTGCAGGCATGTTTTTAAACTATACACAAAGAGACCGTCTTAAAGACCGTCTCTTTTTTTATTAAAGGAATCTCTCAAATTGAAATTTTGTTACTAAAAGAGAATTATTCAACAAAAAAAATACGATAGGTTATCAAAATCAAAAGAAGCTGCCTCGCAGTGAGACAGCCTCTTTCTTCATCGTAAAAAATAAAAATGGCCGGTTTATAACAAAACCGAAAAATGACTGTTTAAAATATAAGTTAGTTCTAATTCAGTTTTCCTCCTAAAGCTTTAAACAACAGAACGTTATTTCTGGTATTCTGATGTTGAAACTGTAACAGGTCAAGTTCTGCAGTCAGCTTACTTTTCTGTGAATTAATCAATTCAAAATAATTTGCATACCCAGTAAGATACAGATCATTGGAAACTTCAACTCCTCGATCCAGAAAGCCGACCTCTTCTGATTTTAATTTTAAAACCTTTTCGTAAATTCTGGTCTGTTTCAAAATAGACTGAAGCTCATTAAAGGCAGTGGTTATACTTTTCTGATAATTTAAAAAAGCTATCTCCTGTTCTTTACTGGCTACTTTAAACTCATACTTAAGCTGGCCCTTATTAAAAACGGGTACCATCAATCCACCCAACAGCTGCCCTGCTAATGAACTTGGTTTGAAAAGTGTTTCCACAGAAAAGGAATTCATCCCGATCCCTGCACCCAGGTCAATTTTAGGGTAAAAAGCAGCTCTTGCAGCTTTTGCATCAGCCTGAGAAGCCTCCAATACATAATAATTAGCAGCTACATCCGGCCTTGCATGGATCACAGCTTCTACATTAACAGTTCTGTTTAAAACATCAGTATTTGTTGGCATCAGCGTTTTACCACGTTTTACTTCGCCACCATAACTTCCTGTTAAAGTTGTGATCGCCTGCTCTACAGTAACGATCTCCACTTTAATATGTTCAATTTCTGCCAGCCAGTTATTATTCTGAGCTTTAAACTGCTGGACAGCAAGTTCTGTAGCTTTTCCCACTTCACGCTGCGCCAGGACAATTTCGAAGGCTCTCTGCTGGAGCTTATAGTTCTTCTGATAAATGGCCAGACGGTTATCTAAAGTTACCAACTGATAATACAGATTCGCAATATCTGTGAAAAGTTCTACCTGAAGCAATCGCAGCCCTTCCGTAGAAGCCAGATACTTCTTTTGTGCAGCAATTTTTTTATTCTTCAGTTTCCCCCAGGCATCTATTTCCCAGCTGCTTCTTGCTCCCAGCCAGTAATTGGGAGTAAAATCACGGTTAATTTTCTGGTCTTCGGTAATATTGGGAGAAAGGTTAGTGTCATAATTTCCCACTCCTTCCATGGTATACTTTCCGTAACGGTTTCCGGAAACTTCTGCTCCTACCTCAAGAGAAGGCAAAAGATCCATTTTTGATCTTTGCAGGAAGCTGTTAGCAATTTCCACTCTTTGTTGTGCAATCTGAAAATCAGGATTGGCCTGAACAACTTTATCGAAAAGTTCCAATAAGTGAGTATCTGTGAAATACGCTTTCAGATTCAGGTGTTGAAATTCTTCTGAGCTGGCTGATTTAGCAGGCATTTCCGGAAGCTCCTGAGCTTTTTTCAGTTCAGCAACCTTCGGAACGGCACAAGAAGCTAAGCTTAAAGCAGCTATTCCATACAAAATATGTCTATGATTTAATCTTTTCATCTTTCTTCTTATTTTCAAGTTTTGCAAAGAATATATACAGTCCCGGAATGACCACCAATCCGAAAACAGTTCCTATCAGCATTCCTCCTGCTGCTGCCGTACCAATGGAACGGTTACCGATTGCTCCTGCTCCGGATGCTATACACAACGGAATAAGACCGGCCACAAAAGCAAAGGAAGTCATCAGGATAGGCCTCAGACGTTGTCTTGCTCCTTCAATAGCTGCCGGAATAATATCGTATCCCTGTTTGTTTCTGGCTACAGCAAATTCTACAATCAGAATGGCATTTTTAGCCAATAGTCCGATCAGCATGACCAGAGCCACCTGTGCATAAATATTATTATCCAACCCTGCCAGTACCAATGCGATATAGGATCCGAAGATTCCTGTCGGAAGACTCAATAGTACAGGCATCGGAAGAAGGAAACTTTCATATTGCGCTGCCAATAAAAGGTATACGAACAACAGACAGATCAGGAAAATATATACCGTCTGGTTTCCGGATAGAATTTCTTCTCTTGTCATCCCGGACCATTCAATATCGAAACCTCTTGGTAGAATCTCTTTGGATACACGTTCTACAGCAGCAATAGCATCACCGGAACTGTATCCTTCAGCAGGTTCCCCATTAATCATAGCGGACATATACATATTGTATCTTGTAAGTACCTCTGGTCCATATACTTTTTCAATAGTGATAAACGTTGAAAAAGGAACCATTTCACCTTTATCATTTTTAAGATATAAATTGAGAATGCTTTCAGGGGTGTCCCTGTGTTCCGGGCTTGCCTGAACCATCACTTTATACATTTGGCTAAAACGGATAAAATTGGTTGCATAATAAGATCCCAGCATAGTTTGTAATGTGGACATCGCATTGTCTACAGATACCCCTTTCTTCGCTGCCATATCATAATCCACATTAATCATATATTGCGGAAAAGTAGCATCAAAGCTGGTAAAGTTGTTCTGCAGCTCGGGAGCTTCATTCAGTTTTTTGACAAAATCTTTGGTGATTTTATCTGTATTTTCAATGGTTCCCCCTGTTCTGTCCAGTAAACGCAATTCAAAACCACTGGTATTTCCGAACCCAGGAACCGTTGGTGGTGCAAAGATTTCAATCTGGGCATCTGCAATTCCTTTTGTTTTTTCTGAAAGTTCGGTGATCAGGTCATTGACTGAAATGGATCTTTCTTTCCAGTCTTTAAGGTTAATCATAGCCATTCCATAGGATGAACCTGCGATTTCTGTTACAATGCTGTATCCTGCAAGAGTGGTTACGTTTTCTACACCTTTTATTTTCTTGGCAATAACCGTTACTTCATCCAGTACTTTTTCCGTTCTTTCTACCGTAGCTCCCTGCGGAGTGGTTACACTTACATATACCATTCCCTGATCTTCCATTGGAATAAATCCGGTGGGAAGGAACTTACTGGTCACAAATGTTAATCCTATAAATAAGAACAATAGCCCAAAAGTAACTGTAGTCCTTGTTGCAAATTTTGATAGAATATTTACGTAGCCATTAGTCAGTCTTTCAAAGCCTGTATTAAAGCTCTGGAAAGCCCTATCAATAATGGTCTTCTTTTTATTGTGATCGTGTGGTTTCAAAATAATGGCACACAATGCCGGAGTAAGCGTTAATGCATTCACCCCAGAAATCACAATACTGATGGCTAATGTTAATGAAAACTGTCGGTAAAATACTCCCACCGGACCATCAAGGAATGCTACGGGAATAAATACTGCAGACATTACAATGGTGATTGCTATTACTGCTCCTGCAATTTCTTTTGTAGCACTGATAGTAGCATCCATTGCGTTCATACCTTCTTCCATTTTTACATGGACAGCTTCTACGACGACAATCGCGTTATCCACCACAATTCCGATGGCCAGTACCAAAGCAAATAAAGTTAATAGGTTTACTGAGAAATCCAGCATATTCATAAAGGCAAAGGTTCCTACCAATGCTACCGGAACTGCCAATACAGGAATTAACGTAGAACGCCAGTCCTGAAGGAAAATAAATACTACAATTCCTACCAGAATAAAGGCTTCGATAAGAGTTATCAATACGGCACTGATTGAAGCATCAAGGAATCTGGAAACATCGTAGGCCATATTGAATTCCATTCCGGGTGGGAATGAAGTACCTTTTAATTCTTCCATTTTAGCCTTTACATTTTCAATAACTTCAGAGGCATTGGATCCCGGACGCTGTTTCATCATAATAGATGCGGAAGGTCTTCCGTCTGTCTTGGAAACCATTCCGTAATTCATCGCCCCAAATTCCACTTTGGCAATATCTTTAAGTTTCAAAATCGTTCCGTCTACATCTGACCTGATGGGAACTTCTTCATATTGTTTAGGCTCAAAGAATTTCCCTTTATATTTAACTACGTACTGCAGCTGACTGGAAGTTTTCCCTGAAGTTTCCCCTACTTTTCCTGGTGCTGCCGAAATATTCTGTTTTTGCAAAGAAGTAATCACTTCATCTGCTGAAATATTATATGCTGCCATCTTCTGTGGATCCAACCAAACTCTCATGGAGTATTCTTTCTGACCCATGATCTCTGCACGGCCTACTCCATCAATACGTTTCAGTTCCTGAAGAACATTAATATCCGTAAAATTGTAAATGAACTGCTCATCCTGGCTTGGGTCTGTACTCGTAATGTTGAGGTACATCAGCATACTGTTCACCTCCTTTTCAGTAGTTACTCCGGCACGGATTACCTCTTCAGGGAGCTCATCCAAGATGGTTGTCACTCTGTTCTGAACATTTACTGCTGCTACATCAGGATCGGTTCCTACTTCAAAGAAAACCTGGATCAAAGTAAGCCCGTCATTGGAAGTTACCGTTGACATATACGTCATTCCCGGTACTCCGTTGATGGCTCGTTCCAATGGAAGTGCAACCGCATTGGCTGATACTTCGGCATTGGCTCCGGTATATTTTGCTGTTACCGTTACGGAGGGCGGTACAATATCCGGGAACTGGGTAATGGGCATCTTTAATAAGGCCATAATTCCCAGCAATACAAATAATATGGAAATAACCAACGAAAGAACCTTTCGTCTTATAAACATCTCTACCATAATAAGTTGATTTAAAAATTATGAAAGGTTAATACTTCTTTTTGATTTTAATAATATCACCATCCTTTAAGGACTGAGTACCTTCATAAATGATTAAATCTCCTTTTTTAAGACCGCTTTCCACCATATAGGAATCCCTCAGTGTGTTTCCAATCTTAATGTTTGTCATTTTGGCTCTATTCTGTTTGTCCACAACAAAAACATAGGTTTTATCCTGAATAGAGAATGTAGATTTCTGTGGAATAAGAATGGCCTTATCCTGATTTTCGGAAATAATGAGTTTTCCCGAGGTACCGTGCTTAATCAGGTGATCAGGATTTGGGAAAAGGACTTTATAGCGGATAGATCCTGTAGTTCGGTCGATTTCTCCCTCTGCTGTTTTTAAAGCTCCGTTAAACTGATAGTTTACACCATTTGGCAGGGTCAGTTCAATTTTCTGATGATTCCCTATCTTATCATTAGCCAAAAGTTCAAAATAAAGGTTTTCCGGAATTGAAAAGTAGGCATACACCTCATTAAGCTGGGATAATGTAGTTAATAAAGTTCCATTTTCCACCAAACTTCCGTCTTTATGAGGAATAACGTCAATAACGCCATCAAACGGAGCCGTAATTCTGGTAAAACTGATTTTCTGAAGCACAGCTCTCTTTTCAGCATCAGCAAAAGCATTCTTAGCCTGAGCTGATGAAAGCTTAGCCTTTACCAATTCCAGTTCGTTATTCGCTACAAACTTTTTAGCATGAAGGCTCTGAATCTGTTTCAATTCTACTTCAACGATGCGGACATCTGCCTGAGTCTGTTTTAAAGCAGCATTAGCCTTTAAAAGTTCCATCTGCAGTTCAGCATCATTGATTTTAAATAAAGGCTGTCCCTGATGAACAAACTGTCCTTCATTGACGTAAATATGCTGAATAATTCCACCAATCCTGGACCTCATTTCCACATTTTTCTTAGCCTGAATATCAGTCACAAACTGGTTGCTTACCAAGGTATCTTTTTCCTTGATTTCCAGTACCGGAACTTCTTTGTCTTTTTGACTGTTTTTTTGCTTGTCTTTATTACATGACACTGCGAATAATATTGCAAAGCTGCAAATTATTACATTTTTAAAATACATTTCTGAATGTTTAAGTTATAAAATTTTCGGTAAAATAATTTGAAATTCAATAACTTAAACTAGTACAATTGGAGAAGATGGAGAAAGGACTTTACTCCACAGATAAGGGAAACTGCAATATCAGGAAGCATGATTTTCGGAGCAATTTTTAATGCTGCCGAAAAATCCCCAACTGCAGGATCGTCCTTACGACCTGAATGTTTAACAATTTTAGAAGCCGCAGGCAAGGCATGCGTGTTCATATCTGCCTCTTCATAAACATCCAGAAGATGAATATTATTTACATGGGGAACATGAGGTATATTCTGCAACGATTTCTCCGCCCAATTCGAATTGAAAAGGGTAAAAACCAGCATAATATAAAAATAGAAAAGTGACCTCAGACTCGCCATGTCAATCAGAATACAGTAAAAACGATAGTTCTGCAAAAGTAAGAAATTTTGATGGAGTTCCCGTCCTTTAACTGTTAAAAAAACTTAAACAATACTGATAAAATCACACTTTTTGAAGATTGGCATATGAGTGATCAACAATATCTTTTTATTAAAACAGTAATTGGTGAGGTTATGGAGAAATAATCTAATGTTATTCTGAATACAAACTGAAGGTTTCCGAACATAGTTCAGAAACCAAATAGAAAACCTATAAAGTAATCAATGAGATTCTTTCTTCTTCTTCAGAATGACAGACAACCTGAGCTCTTTTAAAACAATCTGCTCAGAACTCTGAAACGATAATCAAAAATAGAGTCCAGTTTCTTTTTCACGAATAAAGAATGGGCAATTTCTCCTAAGAATCCCATAGGAAGTTCGTAATCTATGGTATCTCTCATCAGAACACCTTCGTTATTGGGAATAAACTCGTGGTGGTGATTCCATAATTTGTATGGGCCTTTTCTTTGGAAGTCTATGAAGTTTTTCTGAAAATCTACATGGGTAATTTCTGTCTGCCATTTCATTTTGACTCCAAATAATGGCGAAACATAGTAATCGATGAGCATCCCTTCATAAATTTCGTCATCTTCCATTTCTGTCAATACAGTAAATCCCATATCCTTTGGCGTAATTTCTGAAAGGTTATTGGCTGAGGAAAAGAATTTCCAGGCGGTTTCTATATCACAATTTAATTGTTGCTCACGGAAAAGCTTATGTTTCATCTTACTTCTTTTTAATTATATATCCACATCAGAACAGGCTTTGTTGAATTTTGAATCATCGGGTCGATTTCCTTCATAGCATTATTTGAAATGGTAGGACAGCCCCATCCTTCCGGTGATCCTTCTGGAAACATTTCCTCATCACTCATCATATCCCAGGAGTGAAAAACTATGAATCTCTTCAAGGCATTGCTATTGGTTTCTTCAAGACCATGCATCAGATACTTTATATTAATTCCCCATTCACTGTAGCCTCTGTCCTGCAATTTATATTTTCCCAAAGAGGAAAGGTGGCTTCCGTCTTCGTTACTGAATGTTGGCTTATCTTTTGACTCATCCCTGCTCCAGCTATTCAATCCACAACCATGGCCTACCAGATATTCTTTGGAAATGGTTTCCTTGTCAAAATCCCAGACAAAAAAACGTTTTACACCAGAATGAAGACTCATATCGATCAGAATACAAAAATCTGTACTCAAATTCTTTGCGCTGCAGAATTTCAATGCTTCTTCTGCTTTATTTTTTACTTTGGCAAAATCAGCCTTGGGCTTCTTTTTAGCCATTAGAGGAGTAGCATCAGCAGGATGTTTATATTCTTTCTTCTCTTTTGTGCAGGACAAAAATAAAAGAATAATACTGAACAGAAAAAAAGGTTTCATACTTATTTATAATGCTGGAAAATTCCAAAATCAGAAGGTGTCCAAAGCGCGGCCTTTTGTCCTGCAGCCTTCAACGCATTATTGCTCCAGGTATTGCAGGTATAAAGAAAGCTATAAGTTCCTCTGGCATCATAAAATGCATCATTATCACCATACACGGCATCTGTAGGAATCAGCATAAACTTTCCGTTCTGATCTCTATCGAATTTATCTTCTACAAATTTGATTAAATTTTGATACTGGCTTCTGCTGATCATAATCATTTTACAATCTTCTCCTTCTTTCATTGCATAATAATATGTGCTATGCATTGCTGAATCGCTTAACCAAAAAGCGGCTTTTATCGCCGTTGAGAACTTCAGATCAGCCCAGGTTGGAGTATCCAGATAAAAACCTTTATCACCCCATCCTATTCCAATATATTTATAATCTGTTTTCTTAGACTTTGTATCTGCAAAAGGAATCATAAGACTCCAGTCTTTCATTTCGTTCTTTACAGGCATCACAATATCGGTATGAACACCGTTGGTATAAATGTAAATAGCAATGTCTTTCTGTTCCCCGTCATCTTTGGCTGAAACCGGAATAAACGGAATGAGCAGTCCTAAAAGAACATAAACAATTACAATCCCCAGAATGACTCCCAGAATTTTCAGAGTACCTATTAATATTGTTTTCACATTCATGCTTTTTTAATAAAATTTAATATATAGTTTTTCGTAAAAGTATTTGTTTTAATCGAAAAAATCGCTATATTTAATTACGAAATATTCACAAATATGCGTAAAAATACCAAGTCACAAAAAAGATTTAAAGTAAGAGTAAAAACTGCTCCAAAAAGAGTACAAAAAAAACGTTGATTTTCGGTGAGACTTTAATCTCATGAAAATCAATTTTTCTTTTTAGGAAAGGGTTTTTATATAACTTATTCAATTAAATCCAAACCTCCCTAGGGATAAAAATCTAGGGAATGGTCAATCATCAGCTCTAGTTTGGAACTCAGGAAATTTCCAAAGAAGGAATCGTCACCAAATATTTAAGCAAAAATCAGTCTGAAGAGCGTTTTAAAAATTCAATATTTCTCTGCAATCCTGCAAATTTTGTCCTCTTCACCGGTGATTTTCTGAAGATTTCGGAGAAGATTTCCTGAGTAAGTTCTTTCCACTCTCCTTTTTTGAAATTTTTCAATGCTTCATTGGGCTTAAATCGGCTCTGTTGGTGTGGAGCAGAAAACCGGTTCCAGGGGCATACATCCTGGCAGATATCACATCCGAACATCCAGTCTTCCATTTTGCCTTTGAAATGATCCGGAATTTCGTTTTTAAGTTCTATGGTAGCATAAGAAATGCATTTGCTTCCGTCAATGATCTTTTCTGAAACAATAGCATCTGTGGGACAGGCATCAATGCATTTTCTACAGGTTCCGCAATGATCGGTGGTTTCATGATCGGGAATAAGCTCAAGATCACAGATAATTTCTGCTAAAAAATAGAATGAACCATTCTGTTTGGTAATCAGGTTAGCATTTTTCCCAACCCAGCCAATTCCTGATTTTCGTGCCCAGCTTCTTTCCAGCACAGGTGCTGAATCTACAAAAACCCTGAATCCGAATTCTCCGATTTCCTCTTGCAATTCAGCCACCATTTCACGAAGAATTTCCTTGATTACTTCATGGTAATCTTCTGCATAAGCATATTTTGAAATCTTAAAATTTTCCAGAATGGAAATCTTTTCTTCCGGGAAATAGTTATACGAGAGTGAAATGACAGATTTAGAACCTTCCACAAGAAGTCTTGGATCCAATCTTTTGTCGAAATGGTTCTCCATATATTTCATTTCACCATTGAAGTTATTTTTCAGCCATTTTTCAAGGTGTCCGGCATCCTCCTCCAGAAAATCTGCTTTAGATATACCACAACTCTGAAACCCAAAACTTTTTGCCTTGGACTTGATCAGTTGGGTATATTTTTCAGCGCCTGCGTTCATTAATTTCACTCTGCAAAATTAAGATTATTTTATCAATCTTACGATTCGTTACTCTGTTTCGTCTTCATCTTCAGAACTGTTTCTTTTCTGAAAATTTATGTTTTAATTAAGATTTTTTTCAAAAAAAAATTACGTAATTTCGTCTACAATTTAATGTTTAAAATAAACAACTATGTCTTTAATAGAAGTAATACAATCTGGAAACTATGAATTAATTGATGTTCGTGAGCCAATGGAGCTTGAAATGGACGGAAATATAGAGGGTGCTAAAAATATTCCACTGGGTGAAGTAGAAGAGAGACAGGATGAGATCCTTTCTATCGAAAAACCTGTAATTTTATTCTGCAGAAGTGGAAACAGAAGCGGAAAAGCATTAGAATATCTTAACTCACAAGGATTAAAGGATGGTCATAACGGCGGAGGCTGGTCTGAGCTAAAGGCTGTTCTTGAAGCAAACAGAGGAACTTTTTAAAAGTTCCTTTTTTTATACCCTACCACCATGAATATGAGAGATCAATTTGAACAGCTTTGTTTCCCTTTTACTAAAGATCTGAACTTAATTGATGAACTGTGGAAAGAGATTGAAACAAAATATACTGAAAAGGGCAGACATTATCACAATCTTCTTCATCTCGGAAATATGTTCGCAGAGCTTGAACCATCGAAAAACAAAATCTCTGATTTTACAGCAGTTTCTTTTTCCATATTCTATCATGATATTGTTTATAATGCAACGTCTAAATCCAATGAAGAAAAAAGTGCGTTAAAGGCCAAAGAACGACTTTCTGAACTGGGATTACCTCAGGATACTATTGAAGCTGTTTCTGATCAGATCCTGGCGACAAAGCTTCATCAGACATCAATGAACGAAGACACCAATTATCTTCTGGATGCAGATCTTTCAATCCTAGGCAAAGATTTTGAAAGTTATCTGGCCTATACCAAAATGATTAGGAAAGAATACTCGATCTATCCGGATCTGCTTTATAAGCCCGGAAGAAAGAAGGTATTAAAACATTTTCTGGAGCTTGATACAATCTTTAAGACAGATTATTTTAAAGATAAATATGAGATGCAGGCAAAAAAAAATATTGCAGCGGAAATTGATTTACTATAACCGAAAATAAAGAAGAGATGCAAATTTTGCATCTCTTCACACATTCACACCTAACATACATTTAATGATCCCCATCATTAACTTCACATACCTATTAATAAAATCTAGGTTGTAAAAATAGAAAATATTATATCCCCAATTAGTGATATTTATTGTTTGTTTATTGTAATTTTAACGATAAAATAATGGTCCAATCCCCATTAATACTATTCATTTTTTTAATAAATTCTGTAAAAAATCTCACAGTCCGTATTCTATATCAGGAAAATAGTTCGGTATTTTTTCTGATAAGATTAAAGGCCAATAAAACGGCCTGATTTCTATGTTTAATACATATTGTACAAAACAATATCTGTATGTATAATATGTGTACAAATAAAATTTAGAACTGTTTATTTAAAGAGAACAGGTAAAGTATGCAGCCTTTTAAATATCAATTTTACTCAAAAAAAGCACCCTATCATGAAATAAGATGCTTAAATTTTATTTTGTATTTCTATTTACGAATTCTACTGATCTTTTGAATACCAAGTCCGGAGCTTCTTTATGAGGTGTATGCCCAATCCCGGGAATAATGTATTTGTCTACACTTCCACTTACCTGTGAAACGGTTTTCTCTACCTGATCCAAAGTTCCGTACTCATCAGCTTCTCCCTGAATGAATAATAGAGGACAAATAATATCCTTCAGGAGATATTCAATGTTCCAGGCTCTGTAATCATTGCGGGTCCATGTTTCCGTCCAGGCTTTAAATAGTGTTTCTACCTTATCACCATGGTATTTCTGCAGACGTTCCGGCAGATTTGTAGTTTTGTAAGCTTCCCATGTATCATAAACGCCTTTTAAAGTGACATCTTCCACAAATATATGCCCGGCTTCACAAATGACAGCTTCTACCCTTTCTGGATATTTTGCTGCAGTGATTAAGGCAATGGTTCCTCCATCACTGTGACCGAACAAAATAGCTTTGTCAATATTGAGCTCTGCTAATAATTCATTCAGCAGATCTGCTTCCAGCTCCATATAGTTCACAGGTCTTATGTGAGTAGGCATAGGATAGGATTTTCCATATCCTAACCGGTCATAAACAAGAACATTACATTGTGTAGCTTCTGAAAGCCTGACTGGTAAATCTCTCCAAAGATGTACAGATCCAAGCGAATCATGCAAAAAGACAATAGTTGGCTTATTTTCAAACGAATTGTAGTATTCTGTATATAGTTTTTTCCCTTTTACATCAATGATTCTTTCCTCCATTAATTCAAATAATATATGATACGGTCAATTTTTAAAAGGAAGGCATTTTTGTTTCTTCAAACTCCTTCAATAAATGATTAAAGACTGTTTCCACCGGAATGATATCATCAATAAGTGCTGAAACCTGTCCTATTTCAAGCTCTCCATCTTCCATGTCACCTTCAAACATTCCTTTTTTTGCTCTTGCTCTTCCTAGCGATGCAATAAGTGCTTCTTTATTTCTTCCGGCAAGATAAACATCTTCAAGTTCGTTAAAGAACTTATTTTTAACCATTCTTACAGGAGCCAGCTCTTTTAGTGTAAGATGCGTATCACCTTCCTGAAGTTCGGTAATTTTCTTTTTCCAGTTCTCGTGAGCACTGGCTTCTGTTGTAGCCGCGAATCTGGAGCCTATCTGTACTCCGTCTGCTCCCAGAATCATTGCAGCTTTCATCTGAGAACCTAAGGCAATTCCTCCTGCAGCTATTAACGGTTTTGAAATATGCTTTTTGACATTTGGAATAAGGCAGAATGTTGTAGTTTCATCTCTCCCGTTGTGTCCTCCTGCTTCGAACCCTTCTGCCACTATTGCATCTACTCCTGCATCTTCACATTTTACAGCAAATTTGGTAGAGGAAACTACGTGAGCAACCTTCAGTCCTTCTTTTTGTAAGGTTTCTGTATACGTTTTCGGATTTCCAGCTGATGTAAACACAATTTTTACCCCTTCTTCCAGAATGATCTGAATGATTTCATCAAGGTTAGGATACAGCATAGGCACATTCACTCCAAAAGGCATATTGGTAGCCTGTTTACACTTCTGAATGTTTTCCCTGAGAATATCAGGATACATACTCCCTGCTCCTATTAATCCTAATCCACCACAATTGGAAACAGCAGAAGCCAGCCTCCATCCGGAATGCCAGATCATCCCAGCCTGAATAATCGGATATTTAATATTAAAAAGTTCTGAAATTCTATTTTGATTGGTCTGCATGTCGTGTAATTTTTTTGCCGCGTTGAAATCTATAAAATTGCTCATGTTGTAAAAATACTAAAAACAAAGATTTTCAACCCCCTACATTTATTAAAAAAATCATTAGAAAACCACTTAAACCCATTATTTCTTATACCGCTCCAGAACTGTATCTATAATTGAACTGATCTTAAAAAAATTTTGAACCAATTCTTCAATATTTCCCTGTATATTATCTTCTTTCAAATCAACCCATCCCTGCATTAATGTTAGTGGGCCAAATTCAATATTTACATTTGGCCAGTCTTTCTGGTATTTCCTGAATTCATTCCTAAAATCCTGAGCAAATTTTCTACTTGATAATGCATGTTTTTTAAATTCTCTCAGCTTTAGAGCATGGATATTATAATACATTCTTCCCTCCTGAATGGTTTTGTCATTTATCCATATTGAAAAGAAAATCCTCCCTATAGCATCTAATGGTGAATTTAAATCAGAGGACCATTCCGGTTTAAATACTTTAAGAGCAACAGAATCCAGAACAGTATCAACAGATACATCCAACTTATTATTTTCAAGTTTTTCTTTAAGTACTTCTGTTATGGCCAGGTGAAATTTATTAAGATAAAATTCGTAATCCATGTTTTGGTTTTTGTAAAGTTATCAAATAATTTCATCCAAAATGACAGATGCAGAATACCTGTTTGTGCTTATCATAAAGAATCATTCGTTTTTATACCGGACTCTTCAGCATAAAAAAACCTTCAGAAATTTCTGAAGGTTTTCAATTTTATTTTTTAACTGATTCTTTTTTCCAGTTGGATTTAAAGCTACAGTTATCGTAACGTCCGTCGATGGATATGAAAGTAGTTGGCAACTTGGAGTTGACAAATTTTTCAACCATTTCGTTTTTCTTTTTATTGAGCGCCATCTGCTTGATTCGGCTGAAGTCTGTTTCCAGAGTGATCTGGTGGGCAGGAATCACATCTTCAAGC
This sequence comes from Chryseobacterium sp. MYb328, assembly GCF_037572595.1. NCBI lineage: Bacteria > Pseudomonadati > Bacteroidota > Flavobacteriia > Flavobacteriales > Weeksellaceae > Chryseobacterium > Chryseobacterium sp. MYb328. The sequence goes on from NZ_JBBGZQ010000029.1 coordinate 39,383, forward strand.
TTAATGATTTTTACAGCTTTTCTTCTGTTCTCTTCATCTTCAAAAGCAGCAGTAATATCTCCTTTATTCAAACCTGCCAATTCATAGCTGATTGTTCCCGGGATACTTTCTCTTTCGATTTTATCTGAACCATCACCACCAGGAATTATCCCTGCATTGAATTTGGTTCTTTTATCATCTGAAAACTTGAAAGCAGCATCTTTAAAAGTCATCTTCCCATCCGTAATTAATCCTCTGATGCTGTCTAATTTTGCTTTTGCAGTTTTAAGTTCTTCTTCTGTAGGTGTTGCTTTCAAAAGAATGTGTCTTGCATCATATACTTTACCTGATCTCTTCAGCAGCTGAATGATGTGGTATCCGAATTCAGATTCAATAGGATCTGAGATCTCGTTTTCCTGAAGATTTAAAGCAGCAGCTTCAAACGGCTTCACCATCTGTCCTTTGTTGATATTTTTGTACAGTCCACCATTGGAAGCAGAACCCTCATCTTCAGAATAAATTCTTGCCTGACTTTCGAAAGTTTCTCCGCCAATAATATCCTGTTTGATCTTTTTCAGTCTGTTGATAAGATCTTGCTTATGAGCCTCCGTCAAAGTTGGATACATCATGATCTGTGCTAAGGTAATTTCATCTTTTACCTGTGGCAACTGTATTTTATACATATTATAAAAGTCAGTTACCTCATTAGGAGTTACGTCTGCTTTATCAGTAACTCTCTGGTATTTTGCCTGTCCGTAATACTGGTCGGTATCGATTTTTTCGATAGCGTTTTTCATTTCGTAGGCATTTTTGAATTTATAAGCAGTTAATAATGCCTTTTCATCTGGAAATTGAGAAAGCAACTGACGGTATTTTTGATTAGCCTGCTCTTTGATCGCTGCAGAACGGTTTTCAATTAATGTATCTTTTTTTGCTTCGTATACAAGAAGTTTGTTGCTGATAAGGCTTTCAAGGAACTCACATTTGTCTGTATTGGCAGCTCCCTGTTGTTTTCCATAATTCATCTGCTCAGTAACATCTGATTCCAAAACGATTTCATTTCCAATCACAGCAGCAATACCATCCACTAAATCTCCTGGTTTTAGCTGGGCATTCATCATATTGGAAGAAAAAATCATGATGAAAATCCCAAGAAGATAAGTGATTTTTAGTCTATTTGTCATTTTACTATTTTAACAAGTTGCAAATTTAGAATTCTTAACGAATTTCACTCAATTTTTTATTATAAATATTTCTTAAAAAGACTTATTTATTGCAGTTCAATATCAAAAGTTGTCAATTCTTTAAATTGTCTCAATCTGCTGAACATATCTGATTCGTTAACTTCTTCAATTCTTTGTGTTCCGAATTTTTCTACAGTGAAAGAAGCCATTGCTGATCCCACGATCAATGCAGACTTCATTGTATCAAAATCAATTTTACCTTTTTTAGCAAGATAAGCGGCAAAGCCACCTGCGAAAGTATCTCCTGCTCCGGTTGGATCAAAAACATCTTCCAACGGTAGTGCCGGGATAGCAAATACTTTACCGTCATGGAAAAGTAAGGCTCCGTGCTCTCCTTTTTTGATGATTACATATTCAGGTCCCATTGCATGGATCTTTTTAGCAGCTTTTACAAGAGAATATTCTCCTGAAAGTTGTCTTGCTTCTTCGTCATTGATGGTAATTACATCCGTTTTAGCGATCATATCCATCAGAATATCCCATGCACAATCCATCCAGAAATTCATCGTATCAAGGATTACAAGCTTAGGACGGTTGTTCATTTTTTCCAATACGGATAGCTGAACTCCAGGGTGTAGGTTTCCAAGCAATAAAATTTCGGCATCCTGCATTGAATCCGGGATTTTCGGATCAAAGTTCTCCAATACGTTTACTTCTGTAGCCAAAGTATCTCTGGTGTTCAGATCATTGTGATATTTTCCTGACCAGAAGAATGTTTTTCCTTCTTTTACGATTTCAATTCCTTCGATGTTTACTTCTCTGTCTGTAAACATATCAAGGTGTTCCTGTGGAAAGTCTCCTCCTACTACAGAAACAATACCGGATTTAACGCCTAAAATAGATGAAGTGATCCCAATATAAGTAGCAGCTCCGCCTAAAATTTTGTCCGTTTTACCAAATGGTGTTTCAATTGCATCAAATGCAACACTTCCTACAACTAAAAGTTTCATATATTTTTCAATGTATATTAAAAGTAATTATTTTTTCCATTCAAAAGAGTCCAGCATATGTTTCATATCGTTTTTGATATAATTCACAGCAGGAGCCAGAGAGTCCGGTTTCGGTCTCGTATTAAAGTATAAGTAACCAGTCACGAAGTGTTTCGCGCTGTCTGTAATATAAAATTGAAGATTGGAAGCACTCTGCCCTTTCAGCTCATAGAAATTCCCGTATACTTTCTTTTCAGGATATTCAAAGGATTTTGTATCTATGGAACTGGCTTTGATGGTATGCTCATATACCATTTTTTCAGCTTCTTTAATGTGTTCTGCAAAGTCATTCTGTATCGGGTAATAGGTCACAAAAACCTTTGCCTTCATTTGAGGATAGTTCAGATAATACCAACACGGTTTTTTTGCGGCTGTAATATTAGCAAAATCCGAATACTCGAAAGTATAAGCACAGTTGTTTTCAAACTTCTGGTATTTCGGTGCCGGGTATTCCAGACGCAGTTCTCCGTACGGTTTCGGAACCGGGTCTTTTCCACATGAGATTAAAAGCAGTGATACAAAAATAAAAATGACTTTTTTTATCATTTTGCAAAAGTACAAATTAGATTTCAGATTTCGGAAGACAAATTTCAGTCTTTCAATGAGTTTTGAATGTAATTTTCCAGAGGCTTCGGAAAGGATTTTTCATGAGAACCCTGAACGTCGGTAATCTGGTATTGATTTTCAGTAATAAAACGATTCCAAATCTCTTCTGAAGGCACCTCAACATTCAATATTTCAATACTTAAGTTCTTGTGTGTCAGTTTATGGGCAATCGTTTTTGAACCAGTGATAAAGGTTTCCATGTCAGCAGAAATAGAAGATGGAAATTCAAATAATTTTTTCCAGATAAAGTCATCTTTTCTCTGACGGATCAGAAATTGCCCGTTTCTATGAACAAAATAATAGGTCAAAGCAAGATCTTCAGCCTTTACTTTTTTCGTTTTCACAGGATAATCAGAGATTTTCTGTAGGGAAAAAGCCAGGCAGTCTTCATGGATCGGGCATTCTCCACACAAAGGATTTTTGGGTTTACAGATCTCGGAACCGATATCCATCATCGCCTGATTGAAATCGCCAACATTATCCGGCATTATCAATGTCGCCAACTCAGAAAAATAAGTAAATGCCCTTGAGTTTGAAATATCAAAATCATCGGCAAAGAAACGGCTCAGGACCCGGTAGAAGTTTCCATCAACAGCAGGCATTTTTCCTTCAAAACAAATACTGGAAACAGCTGCTGCTGTATACTTTCCTATTCCTTTCAGTTTTAAAATTTCTTCGTATTGGGCTGGAAATATACCATCATAATCATTCATAATCTGCTGAGAAGCTTTATGGATATTGATAACTCTGGAATAATAGCCTAAGCCTTTCCAGTAAAGCAACACTTCATTTTCCTCAGCTTCAGCTAAGGTTCTTACATCAGGAAATCGTTTAATAAAATTATTATAATGATTAAGGCCCTGATTGATTCTTGTCTGCTGAAATACAATTTCACAGATCCAGATTTTATAGGGATCTTTTGTCTGTCTGAAAGGCAGATCTCTTGCATTGTTCCGATACCATTTCAAAAGCCTGTTTCCTACATGAAGGAATTCTGAGGTTGCACTATTCTTTTCCAAAAACCAATCAATTTAAGTCACTGAAGAGCTTTTATCTCTTCATCCTGCATTATTCCAGGAACGCAAAGATAGGTTTATTTTATTTTTTCTTCACAGAATATACGGAAGCCCCTCTCAGCCATTGATACTTAAGATTTCTTTCTTTCGCAATAAAACGGTAGCCATCTAATTTTTTCAGGTACAAGTACATGGAATCCTCTTTCAGTTTCAGCTTATGGGGAGATAAAAACATCATCGGCAATTCCAGAGTGGAGTCTCTTACTGTTTTTAAAACTTTTCCGGATCTTACTTTATAAAGAAAAAATGATTTTCCACGGCCTTTTGAACTGTCTGCCAGCTTTACTTCCGAACTTGCTAAAACCAATTCACTTCCATCAAAACATTCTTCTTCATCCATGATGTAAGCTTTTCCTTCCTGACGTTCGTCTGCAAAAAGGTCTTCTTCATATTGATCCGGGCTTTGGTATTTTTTTTCACAGCTTACCAAAAGCGCCATCAATACAAGAGGCAAACCAATGATAAGTTTGATATTCATTTTAATATTCATAGGTATTGGTAGAAAAAAACCGATGTAAAAAATGCATCGGTTTTTATGATTAAAAATAAGGTGTTATTATTCCTGAGTGTATTGTGCATCCCATTCGTTACCATCATCTCCTTTATGTCCGTCTAGTTTAATAACGAAACTTTTTGTAGGGAAATAAGGTGTCATACGGATATCAAGCCATACTCTATCTTTGTTTACTCTATCCTGTTCGAAACGAACGATCTTGAATTTCTCGATCAATTTGTCTGGTCCTTTGATATTGTCAAGGAAAGTAACAATTTGTCTTCTCAAATCGTCTTCGTTCTTAGCATTCCAGTTTTCGAAGGCTCTTCTGTTCAGGAAGTCTAGCAATACTTTAGTTACATAGTCGAATACACGAACTACAGAATAGGTCTGAAGACCGATGTTGTCTCCTGTAAATAATGTCTTTGCAGAGAAAGCCATAATTTTACCATATTCGTTAACCATTGGTACAAGACCCATTTTTTCCAACTGAGAAATTTCACTTTTCTTCAATTCGAATTTTACAGCGTCTACTTCGTTGATGTTACCATGTTTTTTACCTGCTGCTACCTGAGACATCAGTGTTTTATGGATTTTTCCTGCTAATGAAGTGGAAGGTGGAAGTTCTACGTTTTCTTCTTCTCCTACTTCTTCTGCTTTTCCACGTCCTACTAGCCAGTTACACGTCATGATCACGTTACTTCTGTGAAGTTCCCCACCTGTAAGGTTTGCAGAATGGAATAAATCTACAACATCATCCGGCTTATCAAGGTTCGCAAAGTCTGTAACCATCATTACTTTGTTCTCGTTACAGATTTTAGCCCACTTTTCAATAACTTTATTAGATCCTAAGTATCCAGGGATAGCAAGGAGTGAGTAGTTATCTCTAAGGTCTAAACGGTCATAATAATTTTTGAATTCTTCAGAGATGGCATCAATGAATAAAGGATTGTCAAGGTCTGAAACCTGATCAAGGCTTGCATTAACAATACTTACGTTATCCACTTTATCCAATTCTGTATTTTTATAGAATTGAGCTACTGTTCTATAGTTGGTTTCCAACAGACGAACTGCATCCAGTGTACTTTTTAAGTTTTTCTTTAAATTCTGATCAGCCAGTTGTGCTTTGGTTTTGCACGTATCAGCCATTTTATCAGCAGATTCACTACCTTCAAGAAGGCTTACCCAAAGATTGATCTTCTGAAGAAGTTCTTTTCTTTCTTCTGCCTTATTGTTATCATTAAGGAAGATTTCTTTCCTTGCTTTTCTTGTTGGGTTCATATTGGCGATCCCGTCCACAACGGATTCAACAAAGCCAAAACCTCCCATTTTATTGAGCTCTGCAAGCGGGTTGCCTTTCGGCTGCCCTGAGTGCTGCTGCTGTTGTCCCTGCTGCTGGCTTTCCTGCGCCTGTAATTTGCTATCCATGATTTAATGTAAGTCTTTAATTATTTTTCAAGTTCTTGTGCTACATCTTTCAATACTTCGATGAACGCAGCTCTTGTCTGGTCGTTCTCCAGCATATTGCGAAGAATTTTATTGGTTTTTAACTGACGTACAATTTTGTTGTACTGCTCCTGCTCCATGCTCAGTTGCTGAAGATAATCAGATTTCTGAGTAAGGCTTTTAGGAGTAAAGTCTCCAAGATTCTGAAAACGGAATTCTTCGTCAACCACTCCTCCATCTTCTGTTTCGTGTTGTACTGCCACAGAAGGCTGAAAGTGTTTGAACACGTCTTCCACAGTTTTTAATCCTGTTACAATTTCAGGGGTATAAGATTCGTCTGTTGTAAGCTGGCTTACTATCAGTGATTTATTTTCCTGTATTTCCTGAATAGCTTCATTAGCGTCTACTTTTACCTCGTTTCCGCCAACACCATAATTAAACATTGCCATATTATTATTATTTTGAGATTTACTATTTTGGTTTGGATCTGTCTTTGAGCAATTTACAGATTAATCAAATAAATTACTAATCCAAAGTTTAAATTTAAAAAAAAACTGTAACATACAAAATTTTGTCAAGATTTTTCTTAAACTATTTAAATTTATCTATATTTATTTAACATAAAATCACCATCTTACGATGTCACTAAGCTATGAAAAAATAAATAAAAACAAACACAGAGTGATAAAATAAAATCCTGATGCATTTTGCATTTATAAAAGAGAACAAATATGTGCTAAATAAGAATTCCTGTGAGGTGAAGAAAAATATTCTTTATATTTAGATAAAGTAAACAGAATGATGAAAGATGTAAAGATCGCATTTAGAAAACCCATATATCCTGTTTCTGAAGGATTACAGCAGTATTTGGAAAAGCATAACAGAACAACCAAGATCCAGTTTTTATATGAAGACCTGCTAAGATTCAGTGACAGTGTGAATATTCTGGATAAAGAAGGCAAGGACACTTTATGGCTCGGTGTACTGTATTCTGAATATGAGTTTAAAGAAATAGAAGCTAATTTAAATAAGATTTACACCCTTCTTCATTCTGATGGAGATGAAGCTACTCTCCCTTATCTGAAAGTGGATACCATTGACTTCTGTACTTTCGGAAATTCTAAACCTTTCCGGATCCGGGTGAGAAATATCCTGAATGATAATTATACTAACTTTTATATTAAACAGGCTGATGCCTCCCGCATCTATGGGCTGGAGCTTGAAGACCTGCTTTCTCCTAACCGGATTAATTTTCTGATCTACAAAAACACCTTAATTGAAGAACATATCTTAGGAATTCCCGGGGATGTATTTATTCAGAAACATATATCCAATTGCACAGAGCTGGAAAAGGCACAGATTTCCAAGGAATTTGTAAAATTCAATGAACGCTGTCTCATTGGGCTTCTTGGTGATATGCGTTCTTATAATTATGTGATTATTCCTATCCATGATTTTGACCAGGTTATTTACAGAATCCGCCCGATTGATTTTGACCAGCAATGCTATGAAGGAAATTTGAAAGTTTATCTTCCCCAGTATTTCAAAGAAAATCATCCGATGGTTACTATGGTACTGGAAAAGCTGAAGCCTAACTCTATAGAACAGTATCGTAAAGAGGTACGTTCACAGATTGTAAAAAGAGTAACGAGCAGCCAAAGCAGATTCAGTGAACTGATTTCTATTATGAAAACCGAAAATATTGCACCGGAAGCTAATGTTACTGAGTTAAAAACAGCTTTACAAAAACTCACCTATGATGTCAACTTCAAGTATTGTAAGACCATGGGAGACATTATAGAAACCGGAATAAAGTTTGTGATCCGGAATTATAAGAAAGCATTTTAAAAAGAGAATCCGTCCCACATTGCATTGAGACGGATTCTTTCTTTTCTAACAATTTTTCGGTACTCTTACCAAATTTTTATTCTGTCCTCAGGAGTTTTATACATTTTATCTCCCGATTTGATATCAAATGCTTTGATAAATGAATCCTGATTCACCAGTGGCCCGAAAGCTCTGTACATTCCCGGAGAGTGCGGGTCTGTTTTTACCTGATTGATCATATATTCGTTGGTTGCTTTTGTTCTCCAAACGGTAGCCCAGCTCATAAAGAATCTCTGATCCTGAGTAAACCCACTGATCTTCCCTGGGTTTCCTTTGTCTTTAAGATACATCTGAAGGGCATCGTAAGCTACTGCTACTCCTCCTAAGTCTCCAATATTTTCTCCACTTGTGAATTTACCATTCACGAAACTTCCTTTTACCGGTTCGTAGCTACTATATTGAGCAGCCAGCTGAGCCACTTTTGCATCAAAGTTCTTGCGGTCGGTATCCGTCCACCAGTTGTTAAGATTTCCATCACCATCGAAGCGGGAACCACTGTCATCAAAACCGTGAGAGATCTCGTGACCAATTACAGCTCCAATTCCACCGAAGTTTACGGCTGCATCTGCCTTAGGATTGTAGAAAGGAGGCTGAAGGATTGCTGCCGGGAATACAATTTCGTTGTTTGAACCGCTATAGTAAGCATTTACTGTTTGAGGAGACATTCCCCATTCTGTTTTGTCAACCGGTTTTCCTACTTTATCTAAATTTCTTTGGTATTGCCAAGCCGATACATTTTGCAGGTTAGCATATAATGATCCTCCCTGTTTTGGAGATTCTACTTTCAGTTGGCTATAGTCTTTCCATTTATCAGGATAAGCAATTTTTACTGTAAACTTGGATAGTTTTTCCTGAGCTTTTACTTTTGTTTCAGGAGACATCCAATCGATATTCGCAATATGGGTTTTAAATGATTTTAAAAGGTAATCAATATAGGTTTCCATCTGCTGTTTTGCTTCAGGAGTAAAGTATTTCTCTACGTATAATTTTCCGAATGCCTCACCAAGAACTCCATTCACAAGTGTTAACCCTCTTTTGTTCATAGGACGCTGTTCTTTTTGCCCCTGTAAATCTTTTGCATAGAAATCAAATCTGATCTGCTCAAGGTTTTCATCAAGATTACTGGCATTACCGTTAATCAGGTGATATTTCAGGTAGTCTTTTAATAGAGGTAGGTTTTTCTGTGTGATGAACTGGTCCATGTTCTGGTAATATTTCAGTTCACCGATGATTACCCTGTCTGTATTTACCCCTGCATCTTTAAGATATTTTGCAAGATCAACATTTTTCACAACCCCTGATAACTCAGAAACGTTTTTAGGATTGTATCTTAGGTTGGCATCTCTGTTCTGCTCCAATGTCAATAAATAATTGGCCAGCTGTTTTTCAAAATCCACCACATTCTGTGCAGCCTGAGTAGAATTTTTATACCCTAAAACCCCAAACAGTTTTCCAACGTAAGCCTGATATTGTCCTAATGTTTTAGTGTTGGCATCATTTACTTTCTGATAATAATCTCTTCCTAAACCAAGATCCGGACCTCCAAGATAGACAGCGTTCATTTTGGAGTTTTTCATATCTGCTCCGGCTCTCCATCCGTAAAAGGAGTTATCTCCGATTTTTGTAGCTTCTAAAAGGTATTTCTGAAGATCATTAAGATTTTTAAGGGCATCAATTTTTGCCAGATCAGCTTTGATAGGATTTAATCCATCTGCATTTCTTTTAGCAGTATCCATAAAGGAAGCATAAAGACTCTGGATCTTTTGGCCTTCAGAACCTGCAGAATAATTTTCTGTAAGGATTTTGTTTAAAATATCCAATGAAGAATCATCTACATTTTCTCTCAAAGCATTGAAAGACCCCCAATTGGCTTTATCTGAAGGAATCTGAGTGGTTTTTACCCAATTTCCGTTCACATAGCTAAAAAAGTCATCCTGCGGACGGACACCTGTATCCATATAAGATAAATTGATCCCCTCCTCCTTTACTTCTTCTTTTACCGGCGTTGCAACTGTTGCTGTAGCCTCTGTTTTTGTATCAGTTCCTGCAGTTTTTGCAGCACCACATGAATTTAGCAATACTATACCGGAAAAGGCAAGTATACCAATATTTAGCTTTTTCATTGAAGATTATTTTTGATTTTACACAAACTTATCAAATATACGAACTTTGAGGATAAGTGATGAAGGATAATAAATAATTGATGAGAATAGTGAAAAAATATGGTTTAAAGTTCAAAGCTTGAGAGGTTCATTGTTTAAATTTTTCGGAATGATGGCTTAAAATTAGATTTCAGTTGGGGTAAGAGTTTTGTGGGGCCTGTAAACTACCCTGTCAAAAATCCTCTGAATTTTCACCTCCCTCAGGAGGAGGGGAATGATGAAGACCACCACTTATTAACTGAAGCTAAGATAGTTCCTCACCTCATCCTATTTCTATTATCTCTATATCTCCCTAAAAAACAAAAACCGCTCATTGCTGAGCGGCTTATATTTTTACCAGATTTTAATTCTGTCTTCCGGAGCTTTATATAATTTGTCTCCTTTTTTCACATCGAATGCTTTGTAGAATGAATCAACATTGATTAACGGACCAAAGCTTCTGAAGTAACCCGGCGAGTGCGGATCTGTCTTCACCTGGTTGATCATGTATTTTTCACTTGATAAAGTTCTCCAAACGGTTGCCCAGCTTAGGAAGAATCTCTGATCCTGAGTAAATCCACTGATGGTTCCTGGATTTCCTTTATCTTTTAAGTACATCTGAAGAGCGTCATAAGCAATATTCACTCCTCCTAAGTCAGCGATATTCTCACCGTTTGTGAAAGTACCGTTTACAAATGTTCCTTTTACAGGCTCATATTTGTCATATTGAGAAGCAAGAGCTTTTGTAGCTTTTTCGAAGTTTGCTTTATCTTCCGGAGTCCACCAGTCTACCAGGTTCCCCTCTGCATCAAACTGTGCTCCAGAATCATCAAATCCGTGGCTCATTTCGTGACCAATAACAGCTCCGATTCCACCGAAGTTTACTGCTGCATCAGCCTTAGGGTTGAAGAATGGCGGCTGAAGAATTGCTGCCGGGAATACGATTTCGTTATATACCGGGTTATAGTAAGCATTTACAGTTTGTGGAGTCATTCCCCATTCTGTTTTATCAACAGATTTACCAATTTTGGCTAATTCTCTGTTGTATTGCCATTCACCAATATTCTGAAGGTTTTTATACAATGTACCTCCTTTTGATTCAGGTGTAATTTCTAATTTTGAATAATCCTTCCATTTATCAGGATAAGCTACTTTTACAGTGAATTTATTTAACTTCTGTAGTGCTTTTTCCTTAGTTGTAGAAGACATCCATGCTAAGTTATTGATGTGAACTACAAAACTTTTCTTTAAGTAGTCGATCAATTCAACCATTTGAGCTTTAGCTTCTGCAGGGAAATATTTCTCAACATATAATTTACCGAAAGCTTCTCCGATGTTTCTGTTGATTAATTCAAAACCTCTCTTGTTCAGTGCTCTTTGTTCCTGCTGACCTCTTAAATATTTCCCAAAGAAATTAAATTTCATATCACCCAGCTTTTCGCTTAGGTAAGAAGCACTTCCATTAATCATGTGGAATTTCAGGTAATCCTTAATTACCGGAAGATTCTCAGCATTTACTAATTTATCAAAGTTTTTATAATACCCCAGTTCTCCGATGATCACTTTATCTGTGTTTACTCCCACTTTTTTAAGGTAAGCCGGAAGATCTACTCCTTTTACCAAAGCTGAAAGTTCAGTCATTGTCTGAGGATTATACTGAAGGGTATTGTCACGGCTCTGCTCGTTTGTCAGATAAGTTTTTGCAATGCTTTTTTCATAATCAACAATACTTTTTGCTGCTGCATCTGCATTTTTATATCCTAATTCTTTCAGCATTGAAGCTACATATTTCTGATACTCAGCAATAGCTTCCGTATTCTTTTCATTTACTTTCTGGTAGTAGTCTCTTCCTAATCCAAGAGAAGCTTCTCCTAAGTAAACGGCATTCATATTAGAATTCTTTAAATCAGCATATACTCCCCATCCGTAGAAATTATTTTCTCCTTCTTTTGTTACAGATGCTAAATATCCCTGAAGATCAGCCATATTTTTGATGGCATCAATTTTACTCAGGTGCTCCTGAATAGGCTTGATTCCGTCAGCATTTCTCTTCTCCATATTCATGTAAGAAGCATATAAATCCTGAATTTTTTTCCCCTCACTTCCATCTGCAAACTTATCTTTCAAAAGAGAGTTCAGAATTGTCATGGAATTGTTATCCGTATCCTCACCCAATTTATTAAAACTTCCCCAAGTTGGTTTATCAGCCGGAATTTTAGCTGTTTTCATCCACGTTCCGCTCACATAATTATAAAAATCATCCTGCGGACGTACTGAAGTATCCATTAAGCTAAGGTCTAAACCTTTATCTGTATTATTCATTGCTACTTTAGTAGCTTTAGCTTGTGCGCTCATCGTGTTTTGAGAGCAAATCCCTGCTATTAGAAACAAAGAAAGCGTTAGTTTTTTCATTATGATAACAATTTATACAATATGTATGATTTATTTCTTATTTGTTACTTTTTTATGAAACAAATTTAAACAAATCCTATTAGAGTGTGATAAGGATTTATAAATTGGATAGGCTTGAAGCTAGATGATGGAAGATGGAGGGTATGAAAGTCATAAAGAATGACTACTCTATCTCCTTTCTCCTTTTTTAAATAGTTTATCAGAACTTTCAGTAATAATACGACTAAAAGTAACTTCTAACCTCCAGCTTCCAGACCCTACCCTTTTAAGATGTTGCTATCTCTTTTACATTCCCTGTGCGTTTCAGAAAGCCCCAGGATTGTATTTCACCTTTCAATGCTTTTCTTAAACTTTTAAACAGTACAATATACATCAGCCATCTATACCCAAATCTTTGCGGAATAATATAGAACAGATTCGTTAATTTTTCCCTTTGCATAATAAATGCGACCAAAGCCAGAGAGGCATCTACCAGAAGAAAAATCAAATAATAACTAAATATTTTATCTCCGTTTCCAGACAGGATTCCAAAGAACATAATAAGGTCTGCCAAGGGTGAGAAAAATGGAATAATATACTGGAACAATAAGATATTCGGCATGGCCCAAAGTCCTAATCCTTTATATTGAGGATTAAGGAAAGTGTGTCTCTGTTTCCAGAACATCTGCATGATTCCATATGTCCAGCGGAAACGTTGTTTCAGGAACTGTCTTACGGTTTCCGGAGCTTCTGTTACGGCAACCGCTCTGTTTTCATTGGCCACTGTATATCCGGCTTTTAAAATTTTTACTGTAATATCACAGTCTTCAGCCAGTGTATCGGAAGAATACCCTCCTGCTTCAAGAATTACGGATCTTTTAAACGCCCCGATAGCTCCAGGAATTACAGTAATGGCATTGATATTGGCATACGCCAGCCTGTCAAAATTCTGGCTGGTTGTATATTCAATTGCCTGCCATTTGGTAAGCCAGTTTACAGTGTTTCCTACTTTTACATTTCCAGCCACTGCAGCAATTTTTTCATCTGAACCCGCATTCAGTAATCTTGCAATCAGATACTTTACCGCATCCTGCTGGAGTTTGGTATCTGCATCTATACACACTACATATTCAGCATCTGTCTGTGAAATCCCGAAGTTTAAAGCGGTTGCTTTTCCTCCATTTGTTTTTGTAAATATTTCTAACTTCGGATGATCCGGAAAAGCGTCTCTGGCCTTTTCATAAGTTGAATCTTTGCTTCCGTCATCTACCATAATGATGTTAAAATTCGGATATGTCTGTTTTAGCAGGTTATTCAGGGAAGAAACAATATTCACTTCTTCATTATAGGCAGGTACTATAATAGAAACCTTAGGATAGAATTCAAGGGTTGGAAAATCACCCAGCTCTTTTTCTTTTTTTCTTTCTTTAAAAGCCCAGTACGCCATCAACAGTAATCTTATTAACCCCAGTACAATGAAAATGGTAAATAAGGCAACCAAAAAATGGCTTATTCCATAAATTACAGTGGCCAGCACCAGATTAAGCTGCATGATATAGTAAGACTTTGTCTTAGGAACTTCAGGCATCAGTTCAGCTTTACTCTTATGCAGAAGATTGGTAAGATTGGTAAAGTGATAGCCCTGTTTCTGAAGGGTTGGGATTAAAATTTTCAAAGCCTTCACGGTTTCTTCTCTGGTATCGCCACCAGCGTCATGAAGTAATATGATATTCCCTCTCTCCTTCTTGATTCCTGCCATTACCCGTTTTACAATTTCATCTGCTTTTATTCCCGGCTGCCAGTCTTCCGGGTCTATATTTTCTCCGATATCCAGATAGTTTTGCTGTCTTGCCAATGCCACCGGAATAATCTCTTCTGAAGTGGTAGGCTCAGAGTCGGCATTATAAGGAGCACGGAAAAGGATTGTACTGTGTCCTGTCACACATTCTATAAGAAGTCTGGTAAGTTTCAGTTCCAGCAAAGCTCTTTCCGGGCTTACCTTAGCTACGTTTTCATGGGTAAAGGTGTGGTTTCCTATTTCATGACCTTCACGATAGATTCTTTTAACGAGCGGAAGATTTTTTTCTGCATTTAACCCTACTAAAAAGAAGGCAGCCGGAACGTGATATTTTGACAGAACATCAAGGACCTGAGGTGTATACGTCTCATCGGGACCGTCATCAAATGTTAATACCAATTCTTTCTGCGAAGCGCTTCCATATTTTTTTACTTCATAGGAACTTGGATACGTAACATAGTTTTCATCGGTAATAATTTTTTCCTTCGGATCTATTTCAAGAGCAATTTTTCCATCATGCGGTGTATTCAGAACATCCAATACTTCTCCATCTCCAATGTAATCCACCATGGTCTGCCCTTTTACATTTTCAAGTGTTTTCAGATTCAGTTTAGAAAGCCCTGCAAACGTAAGGTCTTTATCATAAAAATTCCAGACTCTGCTGTCCTCACTTCCCAGTCTCCAAAGTGCAGTTCCTGCCAATGGATATTCGGAGGCAAAACGCATGGTATTAAAAATAGATGCAGCATCATTAAAAAATACAGTATGGGTATTATTTTTAGAATCTGTATAGGAATAATTCAGGTTAAAAGTATTGTCATTAAAATCAATAACCGCTTTACTGGCACTGGCCTTGGTAATGGCCTGCATATAGGTAACCGAAGTATTGTCATCCTTATTGGAGCTCCAGTCATATCCATATGCTCCCAAACCAAGGATAATCTTGTGAGGAGAGGTTTGCTTAACGATCTTTCCTGCCTGAGATTCAATCCATTTCTGCGAAGAAACAGGGCCTGCATCACTGCCTGCTGAGTATTCATCATAAGCCATCAGTACAAAGTAATCTACATAAGGATCTAATCGCGGAATGTTGTAGTCATCATTATCCGTCATAATATCCATAGTCACCAGCAATTGATTCTGTCTGAATGTTGCTGAAAGTTCTTTCATAAAAGCAATCAGGTTTTCATCAGAATTCAGGTTCATATCTTCAAAGTCGATATTGATCCCTTTGAAATGATATTTTAGGCACTGTTGGGTAAGCTTCTGAATAAGAGCCATTCTTTTTCCGGGATCATTCAATACTTTCCCTAGCCCTTCAGAACGGAACTCCTGATTAGAATTATTACTCAGGATCGGCATGGCTGCTACTCCTGTTCTTTTGATTATTTTGTATCCTTCCGGGTCAACATTGGTTTTCAGGTCTCCTGTTTTGGGATCAAGGAAAAACCATTCAGGAAAAACCAGATTAATGTGTCTGATATTTCGTTTCAGAGACATCAGAGACTGAGGATCCCAAGCCACATAAAATGCAGAACGGATCCCTCCGGGAAACTGAGCCCAGTTTCTGTTTTGATTTTTATATCTTTCTGCTCTTGCCTTTTCAATCTTGGCAAGGTTGGTATGAATTGTTTTTTCAGAAATAAAGCTTCGGAAACCTTTGTATTCTTTGGAAATTTTATTCTCCTGAAGATAGGGCTTATTGGCTGTAATAACTGCTTTATAATCCTCTTTAAAAGGAATTTTCGGACTTTTATCAAATCTCATCATCAGTCCTAAAGCCAAAAGAAGAAGAACCGCAATAAAAATAAAGATACGGCTGCCCCATTGTACACTTTTCCAGCGTTTTTTGCTGTTAGTCTGAAAAATCTGTTTGGAATTTTCCACAATTTTTAAATTTTAATGAAGGATTTTCAAAAAGTGTGAAAAAGTACCTGAAAATTCATTAAAAAAAAATTAAAAAAGGGGTATTCCTTTTACTGATTTATCAAAAGCCCTACAAGATCCTGAATTACCTTTTGGGAAACAAAATTCATAAAGTCTGTTCTTTCCAGATGAGGCATATATAATTTTGATGTTACTTCCTGATCCTTGACCCGGATAGTATAGAAAACCGTCCCTATATCTTTGCCATCCTCTCCTTTTCCGGGGCCCGCCACTCCGGTTGTGGAAAGGGAAATATCGGTTTTAAATAAATCCTGACAACCTTTAGCCATTTCCTGAGCTACCTGCTCACTGACTACAGTAAACTGATCTACCGTTTCTCCGGAAACATTTAAAATTTTTATTTTTTTCTCTGTGGCATAGGCTACCATTCCACCTAAAAAGTATCTTGAACTTCCGCTAACTGAAGTAATCATTTTCGCCAATTCTCCTCCGGTACAGCTTTCCGCTGTGGAAATGGTCAGTTTTCTTTCGGTAAGCATTTCTGCCAGGATATTTTCGATTTTATCTTCAGATATAGCAATCACATTGTCCTTAATGAGCGGAAGCAATTTCTGAATTTCGTCTTCTGTCTGTTGTTGTAAAGCTTCTTCATTATCTCCTGATGTCGTTAATCTCAGTTTTACCCTGGTTCCCACCGGAAGATAAGACAGTGAAATATTTTCAGGAAGAGCTAATTCCCAGTCTTCAATAGTATCTGCAAGAATACTTTCCGGAATTCCTACCACGGAAACAATCCTGGAATGGATATAATTAAGATTAAATTTCTCCTGTAAATACGGAATAATCTGATCTTTAATTAACGGTTTTACTTCATAGGGAACTCCAGGCAAGCTGTAACTCAATTTCCCGTTCAGTTCCATCATCATGCATGGTGCTGTACCAAAATGGTTTTGAAAAACAATCGATTTTGTAGGAACGAAAGCCTGTTCTCTATTTCTTTCCAGAATATCTGCGCGCCCCCGTCTTTCCATGTATCCTTTAAGATGATTAAAGGTTACCTCATCCAATGCAATCTCATCATTGAAAAACTCGGCCAGTGCTTTTTTGGTTTTATCATCCCTTGTTGGGCCCAGTCCGCCTGTGGTAATAATCAGATCTCCCAGTTCAAACGCTGCACTTAATGTATCTTTAATGGTTTCAATCTCGTCTGAAATTGTAAAGATCTGTACAACCTTTATTCCGATATTCTTCAGTTCAGAGGCAATAAAATTGGAATTGGTATCTACCGTATTTCCGGAAAGGATTTCATCACCAATAGTGATCAGGACTGCTTTTTCCATATATCAGATTCTTGAAAAAAATTCTCCTGCAAATGACGGAAAAATATGCGGCTGTAGCAATATAAATTGATTTTTTCTATTTTTGACAGAAATTAGTTAAAATTATGTCTAAATATGATGATGCTTCATGGCATTATGGCGGTGATTTTCCTGAAGAACTTCCTCAAAAAAACGGGGCTACTCATACCGGTATGTTCCTGAACTGGTGTATCCATAATGACCTGATCTCTGATGATCTGAAGGAAGATGGTGAAGAGGAAATTGAGAAATTAAAACGCAGAGAAATTACAGGCGCTGAATTTATCATGGATTCCTGTGACGGAAAATTCTCTGAATATGATCTGAATGACCTTGGAAACAGCTTTGCAAAAGATTATTACGCAGATGAGACCGATTTTGGAAACAGATACAGCTCGTTTGCAGATGATTATGTAAATCTTTTTGATACTAAGGCTGAGGAAAATGATTATGAGTATGAAACCTTTTATCACATAGAGGATACCTACGAGAATTATGACCTGATGAAACAGGTGATTGATTACCGTTTTGAAGAGTGGAAGGAATATATTAAGAACTAAAATAGCAAAGGAAACAAAGCAGCTTAATCAGCTTTCTTTGTTTCCTTTGCCTTTATTTACTGATTATGTTTTACCCAGATCAGTTCATCCGTATTATAGCCAATTTTTCTGGCTTTTTCAATAAAACGCTGTCTGATGCTTTCCGGGATAGTGGTGGTTCGGGAGAGGATCCAGAGATATTTTAAGCTGCTCCCTGCTACCAAGGCATATTGATAGTCTTCATCCATATCAATGACATTGTAACCCGCCCAAATCGGTTTGAAAAAAGAGACTTTGAGCCGGGCTTCGGTTTTATCTTTAACGAATCTGGCCTCACCAATGGATTCCTGCCACAGTTTTTTTACATAGTTGTACCCTTTATTTTTAACATGAACTGTTCCATCCGGGTTTTCAGAATATTCTGCAGTGACATTATCCATATTTTTCTCAAACCTGTAGTCGAAACGGGCAATTTCATACCACCTTCCGAGATATTTTTTAACTTCAAAATTCTTTACTGCCACCGCTCCTTTTGGAATTCCTACCGAACATGAATTAAAAGCAAGCAAAGCCAAAGCTCCCAATGAAACGGGAAGAATAATTTTGTGAAAAGTTTTCATAACAGAAATATTTTGTGTGGTTCTGATAAAAACTTCAAAAATAATGCCTTTGGGCTGTTAAAGAACAATAAAATCTAGGAAAAGACCTTCAGAAAATTGTCTTTAAAACTTCCGGAAACCTCAATTTCAGTATCATCAGCAAGCATTACCGTTCCACTTTTATGATAGGATCTCACGAAGGATGTATTGATAATATGAGAACGGTGAACCCTTACAAACGGGTTTTCCAAAAGATCATCAAAATGCTTCAAAAACCGGCATACCATTTTCTTTGAGCCATCGGTAAGATAGACCTGAGTAAAATTACCATCTGCCTGAAGTCTCATAATATCCTCTGTCTTTACCACGTCAAATCCCTGTAAAGTAGGAAGAATAAGCTGTTGCTTTTCAGGTTTTAGCTTTAAATTTTCCAGTAGGATCTTATTCCGATTAAGCTCTTCTTTTTTCTCAAGACTTTCAGCAACTTTATTTACCGATAGAATAAGCTCTTGAATATCAATAGGTTTTAAGATATAATAACTGGCCGACTTATTTAAAGCCTGTAAAGAGTATTGTGAAAATGCAGTGATAAAAATGGTTTCATAGGAAAACGCACTGGTGGCTTCCAGTACATCAAAGGCATTTCCAAAAGGCATTTCTACATCTAAAAAAACCAATTGAGGGTGATTTTCTGCAATCAGAGGAACAGCTTCTTTAATATTTTCCGCTTCACCGAGAATTTCTACCTGTGGGCAGTATTTAGTGAGATAGCTTCTCAGTACTTCTCTTGCTATCAATTCATCATCTACGATTATGGCTTTGATTTTCATTGGGATTGATTTTATATTGCAGACGGAGTCTTTATTGATATTTTCCGTTTTTGAAGTTCAATGTTTTATAAGTTGTTTTTGAAGTTTCCTTTTCTTCGCATTCTCCTTTTACTTCATTATTGATGGTGGTAACAGAAATTGTTTTGATTTTAAGATCTGCGAACTTATTGGTTTTGGAAGAGTCAAGGATGATATAGGAATGGTCATCTTTAAATTCACCATTGCATCGGGTATCCCACTCTCCTGTCGTTGAATCCATTTCAAACTGATCGAGAACCTTTTTAAGAGTTTTCCCTTCCGGATAATACAGGGAAATTTTACCTGAAGCGTAAGGATTGGGTTTGCTACTTCCAACAAAATCGGCTTTTACTCCAAATGCCCTAATAGTTGAGCTGATCGTATACAAACCTGTATCAATTGAAAAACTTCTCAGATTTACTGCATCAGAGTCCAGTTCTGTCGGATCAAAATATTTATTCTTTATCGTTCCTTTACTATCTGTAATCACTATATAATTCTGCACTGTAAAAACATAATCTTCTTGGTCCTGATTCAAAATAACCGGAATAACTGCAATATAGGAGTCATCAGCATTGGGCATTTTCTTTTCAATACAGAGTTCTTCTCTTATTTTGGTTTTATCCAGCTTCAGGTTTTTAAGAATATGGGTTAGTCTTATACTGTCAATATCCTGAGCTGCTATAGTTCCGAAAAAAAGACTTATCATCAGAGTATATAGAAATATATTTTTTTTCATTGTCCCGTTTTTATACCAGATTAATTTGGATCGTGACTACAACCCCATTACCGTTTTCTTTATCTTTTACAGAACAGGTTATATTTTTTTTGTACAGATCATTCAGTAGCTGAATTCGTTCCACTGTGTTTTTCATTCCTCTTCCTTCCCTGGTTTTCTGGTGCTGGGTTTTCTGTTTTTTACTTTCTTCAATTCCTATTCCATTGTCTTCAATCATGATTTTCAGATCACCATCATTTTTTTCAAAGCTTAGTTTTAAAAATCCTTTTTCTGTTCTGTACCGCAATCCGTGCCAGATAGCATTTTCAAGGAATGGCTGTACGAGCATCCCGGGAACCTGCAGATGGTGCTTATTCAGATTTTCATCTACATCAATTTCATAGTCAAATTTATCCGCAAAACGCGTTTTTTCAAGTGCCAGATAGTTCTGCAGAAGATCCAGCTCCTGTTGAAAAGGAATAAAATCATTGGTAGAATTTTCCATCACGCCCCGCATCAGTTTGGAAAATTTTGTCAGATATTGATTGGCTTCCAATTCATTATTGGTTGCAATGAAATGATTGACACTATTCAGACTGTTGAAAATAAAATGCGGATTCATCTCACGCCGAAGCGACTGAAGAGCTATTTTTTTATTCTTGATCTGAACTTTTTTCAGGGTTCTGAAAATGAAAACAATGAGACCTGTCAACAGGATCAAAACTCCGATCAGTCCATAATTGAATACATTTTTTTTACGGATAAGCTCATCTTTCAGCTCTTTTTCTTTTTCCAGCTGAGAAATTCTTTGCTCTGTATCTTCGAGAATTTTATGATCTACCAGGCTTCTGTCCTTGGAAACCAAATCCGGAAGTTTTCCCAAAAAGTCTCTGTACAGCTGAACTGAAGCATCTGTATTTCCGGAAATGGCATAAAGACTGTCCAGTTTCTTCACACTCCTCTGAGCTTCCAGTGTATGACCTTTATCCAAAGCTATTCCGTAGGCATTTTTTAATAAATCTACAGCCTCCTTGGGATCATTCTTTTTGATATAAATATCTGCCAGCTCCTGAATCTGATTCACTTTTTCCTGTGAATTATCCTTTACAAAATCTTCCTTCAGGACTTTCTTTTTGGCTTCAATAGCTTTATCAAAGTTTTTATTTTCAACATAGAGATCCGCTAATTTCTGATTAATAGCCAATGCCTGTTGTGGGGCTTCCTTTTTTGAGATTTTATAGGCATTATTAAGATTTTCTTCAGCTTTATAAATATCTTTCTGCTGTATATTAAGGTCCGCAAGCTGAGTATAGCCTTCTGCTACATTTGCCTTTTCATTTTCCTTTTTGCTCAGGTCAATATTACTCTGTATAGCTTCTGCTCTAAGCTCAGGTGTAGGAGAGGAAAGCCTGGTCACATCGTTAGTATTCACAGCTTTACTTTTTTCACTGTAATTCATCTGTGCAGCCCGGCTATAATTGTTGAGGGCAGGTGTTATCTTATTTTGTTTCTCCTGTGACTGAGCCAGTTTTCTGGTAACCGATTCAAGATTTTTTTTATCATTAAGTTTTTGGTAAAGTGCTTTAGCTTTGGCAAAATACTCCTCACTTTTAGGATAGTTTCCCTGATTATAATAATCGGTACCCATGTTTACATATACGTCAGCCGCCCCTTTATCATCATTTTTATCTACTGCTTTTTTCAGCTTTGCAGCAGATTTCAATACCTGAGAAACCTTTACAGAGTCCTGTGCCATGAAGAAATTCCCCACCGTAAGCATTGAAATAAAGAGTATTTTAAAAATTAATTTCACAGATTAAATCTTTATTGCAAAGTAAGTAAAACTTTAGTGATCATCTTCTATTCTTTACCAAGCCAAAACATGATTTCACCAAGTCGTAACCTGTGAGGAACTTTAAACACAAATACCAAGAATGCTTTCCACAAATAACACAATTTCATATCACACAAAAAATATACTTAAACATCTGTGAAAATCTGTGTATTCTGTGGTAAAATAAAATTTCATGTGCTTCTTAAGAATACTGAACCAGAAAAGTCACAAAAGATTTAAACACTTAAGGAATTTTAAAATAAAAGCATAATGCATAAGAAGTACACAGAAGTTTTGATTGCACAGCTCACCAAGTGAAAACTCCCATTCACCAAGTCTTCCGATTTTCACCTTTAGATCTGGCTAATTTTACATCAGAATTTAAAAGTAAAAACAGAAAATTATGAAATTGAAACATTTTTTATTAATCGGAATTTTAACGCTGGGAAGTTTTGTAAACGCTCAGGAAGTAAAGAAAAACGCGATCGAAGTAACAGGAGTCGCCGAAATGGAAGTAGAACCGGATGAAATCATCTTTAGCATCGGGATAAAAGCAGATAACAAAAACGATCTGGCAGATAATGAAAAGAAGATGTTTGATATCTTAAAGAATGCAGGAGTAAAGAACGAGGATATCAAGTTTAAATCAATGTACCAGAACATCTATGCAAAAAATGGAAAGTTCTCCAAGAACTATCAGTTTAAAGCAAGTGCAAAATCGAATATCAGCAAGATCTTTGAAGACCTGAACCAGAAATGGGTAAGCAGCCTGAACATCTCAGAAGTAAAAAACACGAAAATGGCAGACTTCAGAAAAGCAGTAAAGATCAACGCCTTAAAAGCAGCTAAAGAAAAAGCAGATTATCTGTTGGAAAGCATGGGCAAAAAAACAGGCAGCGTTCTTGAAATCATTGAAATTGAAGATTACACCAGTGACATGGTAATGCCTGCTGCCTACAAAAGCAGAATGAGCAATGTACAGCTTGAAATGGCAGATGCTCCGGTAGATTTCTCCTTTGACAACATCGAAAACATCAAACTGAAATACAGTATCAAAACGAGATACGAAATCCTTTAGAATAACAGATTTAAAAGAGGCTGCCAAAATTATGGCAGCCTTTTTTTAGCCATGAATTCACGAATTATTTTGTGGATGGGTAAAAAAAACAAAACGGAAAAGACAGTTATAAAAACTTTTAAGTACAAATTAAATCTGCCACGAATTCACAAATAAAATAATTCCAAATAGTTTGTATGCCTATGTAAAATCTATTGGATTTAATTTTTTTCGAACCCCATAGATTTCACATAGTTTTTTGGGAGTAAGATATTTTTAAGCTTATTCATTCTACTCACCAAGTGAAAACCTCCTTTTACCAAGTATCCAAAATTTCAGGCTTAGATACAGGTAATTTTACTTCATAATTTAAAATAATAAACGATGAAACGCTATCTTTTAATCACCCTGTTTTCAGTGGCTTTCCTTAAGGCACAGGAAATAAAAAAAGAAATAGAGGTAAAACAGGCTACTGTTTTTCTTCAGGGAGCAAAAGTCTTCGGGAGTACCAATATCAATCTTCAGAAAGGAAAAAATATGATCCGAATTGTTAACCTTCCTAATAATCTGGATGAAAATACCTATAAAATTAATCTCGAAAAAAACACTACGCTACTATCCATCACTCCTCAAAGTAATTTCCTGAAAGACGATCAGCTTTCCGATAATGAAAAAAAACTGGATGATGAAAGAAAAAAGCTTCAGAGACAGGTCAGCTTATTGAATATTCAGGTTAAAAATCTTACCGGAGAACAGAATATCATCAATGACAATCTGAAAGTATCTGCGAATGATAAATCAACTCCGCAGGAACAGCTCATCAAACTTACTGAATTTTACAGAAAACGAATGCTGGAAATTGATAATCAGGTCTTTTTATTAAATGAACAGAAAACCGTTTTGGATGAAAGTATTGCAAAGCTCAATAAACAATCTGATGAGGAACAAACGCATAAAAACACAAATAGAAAAGAACTTTTGCTTGAAGTTCTTGCTGATAATGATACCAGCCTAAATCTGGGAGTAAGTTATATTGTTTCTGATGCAGGCTGGATTCCTTCTTATGACCTTCGTGCTGAGTCTGTAAAGAAACCTCTTGAAATGGTTTACAAAGGAAAGATCTATCAGAAGACAGGACAGGACTGGAAAAATGTAAAACTGTTTGTATCTACCTACAGACCCTCTTATAATCAGGATAGGCCTATCCTTTCCCCACTTTATGTTGCTGAATATACTGCTCATAATCCAATGCAGGAAGTTGCTGATTATAGTCTTAAAGATAAAGCGGTTCTCACAAATGCTTATCAGATGAGAAAGGAAATTTCTGCAAAACCAAGTCAGATTCCAATTGCTTCTGTTTCCGATAACCAGATGAATGTGATCTATGAACTGAATTATAATCAGACTATTTTAAGCCAGGAAAAGGAACAGTACGTCATTCTGGATAAAAAACAAATAGATGCCACTTACAAATACCATACAGTTCCAAAGGTAAATAACCAGGTATTCCTGATGGCTTTTGTAAAGAACTGGCAAAACCTCAACCTGATTAATGGGGAAGCCAACATCTATTTTGAAGATAATTATATCGGGAAAACTAATATGACCAGCAATTATGTAAAAGATGAGTTCCCTATTTCTCTTGGAGTGGATGAAAGAATTACGGTAAAAAGAATTAAACTGGAAGATAAGGCCTCTCAAAAACCAATGAACTCAAATAAATGGGAAACTGAAACTTACCAGATCAGCATCAGAAATAATACCAAAGAAAGTATTGAACTGGAAGTGCTGGATCAGCTTCCTATCAGTGAAAATTCTAAAATTTCTGTCAAGACAATAGAAACCGGTGATGGAAGCCTTGATGAAAAAACCGGAAGTATTCTCTGGAACAAAAATATAAGATCCGGAGGCTCTGAAAAGATCAGTTTCTCTTATGAGGTTAAATATCCAAAAGATATGCAGATTCAATATTACAGCAGATAACCAATAAAAAATAACAATATGACAGCTTTAAAAATCTTAGCAATCGCAGCAACCTTCTTAAGTGCCGGTACCTCTCCAGCCATCCGCTGCTCAAAAAATGATTCGGAAAACAGTACCTTAACAGTACGAAATGCTTCCGCAATTCCTGTAAATACGGTATCAAAAGATAATAAAATCCAGGTAGCCCTTTTACTGGATACGTCCAACAGTATGGATGGACTGATTGACCAGGCAAAATCAAGACTCTGGAATATTGTCAATACACTGACTACATTAAAATACAACGGCCAGTCGCCACAAGTGGAGATTGCTCTTTATGAATATGGAAATGATGGCATCCGCGATGAAAACTACATCCGACAGGTCACTCCTCTTACCCAGGATCTCGACCTCGTATCTGAAAAATTATTTGCTTTAAGAACCAACGGCGGAAGTGAATATTGTGGAGCTGTGATCAGGGATGCTTCTGCCAATCTGAACTGGGATGGTAATGAAAAAAGTATGAAACTGATTTATATTGCAGGAAATGAACCATTCAACCAGGGAAGGATTGACTATAAGGAAGTGGTCTCAAAAGCAAAAAATAAAAATATCTATACCAATACCATTTTCTGTGGAAGCCGTGAAGAAGGAATCCAGAGCTTCTGGCAGAACGGAGCAACAACAGGTGGTGGCAAATACTTCAATATTGACAGTGATAAAAAAGTGATTTATATTGAAACACCTTATGATATCAGAATTTCCGAGTACAATGCTAAATTGAATGACACTTATATTTACTATGGAAACCATGGCTCAGAATATAAACAGAAACAGATTACCCAGGATAAAAATGCTGAAGTACAATCGGTTTCCAACCTGGTGGAACGAACCGTTTCCAAGTCTAAAAAGAATGCTTACAAAAACGAACACTGGGACCTCATAGATAAAGCTGAAAAAGATGCCGGGTTTATTTCAAATATAAAAGAAAGTGAGCTTCCTGACGAGCTGAAAGGAAAAAGCAAAGAAGAAATTAAAAAAGCTGTTGCTACAAAATCAGCAGAACGTGAGAAAGTTCAGCGAGAAATTGAAGATCTTTCTAAAAAACGCCAGACCTACATTGACAGTGAAATGAAAAAAAGAGGAACTGATGATTCTGATGATCTTGGAAAAGCCATTGAAAGTTCTATACAGGAACTGGCTAAAAAGAATGGATATAGCCTGTAGAGATGATAACCGTAAGAAGGGTCAGCACTTAAGTATTTTTAAGTAATGCCCTTCCGGAAATGAAGTACACTTAAGTTTTGAAGGTTTTTGACTTTCTGCTTAAGTGTACTTTCGTATTAAACTCAATATTTAATTGCTGTAAGCCATGGCTAAATAATGTTGTTCTATCTTCCGAACTTAAAATATCCGGACAAGGGATGCTTTTTATTCTTCATAAACGCAGAAACCATTTCCATTCCCACCACTGAAAAGGTAATTCCGTTTCCACCGAAACCCAATACAAAATAAGAATTTCTGAAATTTTTATGTTCTCCGATATAAGGAAGCCCGTCTTTTGTTTCCCCAAAAGTTCCTGCCCATACAAAATCAGGGTAAAAATGATAATCAGGTTTTATTTTCTTTAAATTTTTTAAAATTTCTTTTTCTTTTGTCTCCAATAAAGCGTCCCGTTTTTCAGCACCGTAGAAATCTTCATCTCCACCACCTATGAGCATTCTTCCGTCATCGGTACTTCGCATATACAGATAAGGATCATCGGTATTCCAGACTAATGTACTCGTACTATTTTTAAACTTATTCTTATCTACTTCCGAAACAACAGCATAAGTACTTTTCAGATCAACGAAGTTTTCTTTCAGCAGATTTTTGCTCTCATAGCCAATGCAATAGATTATTTTCTTCGTCCTGATCTGAAAACCTGTATCTACTTTAATGATATTAAAACCTTTATGATACTCCACCTCTACCATTTCAGTTTTATCAAAAACCTTTAAGCCTTTCTTTACATTATGTTTAAATAATTCATGGGCAAACTGAAAGGCATCAATACTAGCTCCCTGCTTTGACAGGATCCCGCCATAAGTATTTTCAAATTCAAATGCTTTTAATATCTGATCTGAATTTAACCATTTAACATCAAATCCGGCTTCTTTTCTGGCTTCATATTCTTTTTTCAACCATTCAGTATCTTTCTTTTTCGCAGCAAAGTATAGTGATTTTTTCCGTTTGAAACCTGCGTTGGACCGTATCTTTGCAGCAAGCTTTTCAATGGTATCAATAGATTCCGAGCATGCTTTATAACTTGCAACTGCCCCTTTTTTCCCTATTTTTTCTTTTAACTTATAAAGAGGGATATCTATTTCATACTGCAGCATTGAAGTGGTAGCCGAGGTACTTCCGTTACAAAGCTCACGCTTATCAATAAGAATAGTTTCATAGCCATCTTTCACCATCTGATGAGCGATAAGACTTCCTGTAATTCCCCCACCAATAATTACAACATCACATTTTTCGTCTGATTTTAAAGAAGGATAAGTGGTGATCAGACCATTTTTTAAAAGCCAGAAAGGTTCATTTGATTTAAGATCCATATTAATATTTTACATTAAAAATAACAATATTTATGTCTATTTTAACAATTTTCGATGAATTTATGGTGTAGTTATTGTTACTTTATTAAGTTCCAACCACCATAAAATATTTACTATGATAACAATTATTCCAGAAGCTCCGGATAATGTTGCGGCATTCAATGCAACGGGAGAAGTGACGAAAGAAGATTTTGAAAAATTGGTAATTCCGCGTGTAAAAGAGAAAGTAGATCAATTTGGTGAGCTGAATTACTTACTGTACCTGGATACCGATCTGGATAACTTTACCATGGGTGCATGGCTCGAAGACCTCCTGCTGGGAATAAAAAACCTTGCAAAATGGAATCGTACAGCCATCGTTACAGACAAAGAAGGGGTACAGAATTTTACTGATATATTCAGTGTTCTGATGCCTGGAGAATTTAAATCCTTCCCAAAAGAAAATTTATACAACGCACTCTATTGGTGCAAAAATGGCAATGAAGTTGAGGTTTAATCAATCTTATAAAAAATGATAAAAAGACTGTCTTAAAAGGCAGTCTTTTCTATTACATCTAAATCAATATCAACAGTATACGTAAAAATACCTAATAATAAATTTGGTACATTATACTGTAATTATTTCCCAAATTGGTGAGTATATTTGTAATACTAACCCACAAAAATTTATACCATGTCAACATTCAAAACCAACATTATTGCAGGACCACTTTGGAGTAATGACGAAGCACAAAAATTAGGACCACGTATTGCTGCGGCACATTTAGGAAAATTTACTGGACAATGGACTACCATTGTAGAAGGACAAATGAGCGTTATAGAAGTTGAATTAAATACTGAGCCAACCGGCAGTACAGAATATACTTTAAATGTTTTAGCCGGTCCGATCTGGAGCGACGAAGATGCTAAAGCTATATGCCCTTCCATCTGTGCATCCTACGGAGGAACATGGAACGGACAATGGACAACAGTTGTAGAAGGCAAAATGAGCGTTTGCAGCTGCGTATTTAAATTCTAGCCTGAAAGAATAAATGTATTAATTTAAAAAAAGCTGTCGCTAAAGTCAATTTTCTGACTTTGGGACAGCTTTTTTTATGCTTTATTATTTTTTGTCTCGCATGTTCAGGAGATTATGCCGATTTTTATATTCTGTATTTCTGTAAATATATATCTTCAGGATTATCTTTTCTTACAAAATTGAAAACAAATAATTTTTGTAAAAAATCTATTTATCACAGGAAACACATTCTGTAACGGGTTCATCTTTATTCACAGTTTGTGAACCATACAGATACATATATCTTACACTGATTACAAACCCGATAAAAGTCATCCCCACCCCTACCAATGACGGATAGTTGAAAGGTAATCCATATTCCAAAGGAATTCCGCCAAAGAAAGCTCCCATTGCATTTGCAATATTAAACCCTGCCTGCATAAAAGCTGCTGCCATCATTTCACTTTTCGGGGCAGCCTTCATCATCATAATATTAATGGGTGCAGCGATTGACATTGATAATGCCCCACACATAAACGTCAGGATAAAAGCTATATTCTGATGCTCGGAAAGCAAAAATACGCCTACCAGAGAAATCATCATCAGAAAGATCAGCAATGCACACGTTTTTTCCGGACCTAGTTTATCTGAAATAATACCTCCTGCCAGGTTACCAACTACCATCCCCGCTCCTGCAAGAACCATTACATAAGCCATCTGACTGCTTTGAACTCCGGAAATCACTGTCATTAAAGGAGTAATATAGCTTAACCACGTAAAAAGTCCACCAAACCCGATTGCTGTAATTGCCAATACCAACCATGCCTGCTTCTTTTTCAGAAACTTCAGTTCCTCCAGAAAATGGGTATTTTGATTAGCCTCCGTTGCAGGAAGCCATAATTTTAAAAACAGGAGGGCAAAAACACCAATTAAAGCTACGATAGCAAAATAAAGCCTCCAATGGAAAGTATGCCCAATATACGTTACCAAAGGAACCATGACCAGGTTAGCTACAGTAAGCCCGGTAAACATCATAGAGATATAGAATGCTTCTTTACCTTTCCCTGCCATTTTAGCAGCCACCACAGTCCCTACTCCAAAGAATGCCCCATGAGGAAGTCCAGACATAAATCGGATAATCAACATGGTCCCGTAATTGGGAGCAATGGCAGAAAGCCCGTTAAATAAAGTAAAAAGGATCATGAATGCGATCAGCACCTTTTTAGGAGGAAATTTCACCGAATATCCGATCAGAATCGGTGCTCCGATTACAACCCCCATTGCATAGGCGGAAATCAGGTGCCCGGCTTGCGGGATCGTAATCTCTAATGTTTTTGCAATGTCCGGTAATAGCCCCATAACGGTAAATTCTGTGGTTCCTATTCCCAGTCCGCCTATCGCCAGCGGTATTATTCTTTTATCAATCTTCATTGTAAATTCTTTTCTCAATTAATCTTTTGAAATGCAAATGGTAACCCATCTTTATTTTGAAAGTGCAAAATTCGAAAGAAAGATTGGATTTCACACCTCTTTGAATGATAAAAATTTGCTCCATATTAACCTTTTTATTTAAATTTAACTCTACAAACAATCAAATGAGAACAAAATGAAGATCCAGAAAGAAATTATAGAGTTTGAAAAAGGGAAATCGTTCAAGCTATTTTCCCCTTCCCTAAAGAATTGTTTTTTCTGGCATTACCATCCTGAAATAGAATTGGTATATGTAGAAGCTTCAAACGGAATCCGGCATGTCGGAAAAAATATTTCAGGCTTTACCAACAGTGAATTACTGCTGATAGGAGCCAATGTACCTCATCTTAATTTCGATTACGGTATACAGACTGAATGCAAGCAAATGGTACTGCAGATGCGTGAAAATTTTCTTCAGGATATCATTTTACCTGTTCCTGAGTTTGATTCTATTAAAAATCTTTTGGAACGTTCCCATCTTGGGTTATCCTTTTCCGGAAAAACAAAAAGCCTTGTGGTAAAAAAGCTTCAGATTATCAAAGATAAAAACTCATTTGAATCGTTGATTGGGTTAATCGAAATCTTACAGATCCTGTCTAACTCTACCGAAGTAAGTGAAATTAATAAAGAAGATACCAGAGTCAAATGGTTCCTGAATGATAAGATCAGAATGGGAACCATCTACGATTATATTCATGAAAACCATGATAAGAAACCCAATGTAAATGAAATTGCCCAGATTGTCAGCTTGAGTACTCCTGCTTTTTGCCGCTACTTTAAAAAGCAAACCAATATGACGTTTACAGATTTTGTTAATAATTACAGGATCAATCAGGCTAAAATTTATCTGTTAAAAGATTCTTCAGTGACAGAAGTTTGCTTTCAGGTGGGTTTTGAAAGTCTTTCTTATTTTAATAAGCTGTTCAAGCAGCATACGGGAGAAACTCCGTCAGAATTTAAGAAAAAACATTTTAAGCCTATTGAGATCAATGGAAGGATTGGAGTAATTAATCGGGAATCTTCCTGTAATAAATCGTTTTGATGATCTGGCAGATAATGCAGATTTAAATTTTATATATTTTTACCACAGATCGCACAGATTTTCACAGATGATTGGGTATAGTTTGGATATGATATTACGATAAACCACCCCGTCAAAAATTCTTTGAATTCTTGCCCCCCTCTAAAGGATGTGAATGATGACAGCTATCCGTCATGGATGCTTGTTAAGATCGTTGACAACTCTTCCCTATTATCTTCTCATCTATTATCTATTCGTCTATTCTCTCACCATCTCTCATCTTCCACCAGTACAAAAAAATAACCGCCCATTGCTGAGCGGTCTGTATTTTAATGAATATGTTTTTCTGCGTGGTAAGAACTTCTTACAAGAGGAGAACTTTCAACATGTCTGAAACCAAGGCTTCTTGCAAAGTCACCCAATTCATCAAATTCCTCAGGAGTAATGAATCTCTTTACAGGAAGATGTTTTTTTGTTGGCTGTAAATATTGTCCAAGAGTGATAACATCTACATTGGCATTTCTGATATCTTCAATCGTCTGGAAAACTTCATCTTTAGTTTCACCCAGACCAAGCATTACACCGGTTTTGGTTCTTCTTTGTCCTGCTTCTTTTAAATATCTTAAAACCTCAAGGCTTCTTTCATATTTTGCCTGAATTCTCACTTCTCTGGTCAAACGTTTTACAGTTTCCATGTTATGAGAGATTACTTCAGGGGCAACATCTACCAATCGGTCGATATGTTTAGTGATTCCCTGAAAATCCGGAATTAATGTTTCCATTGTAGTTCCCGGAGAGATTCTTCTTACAGCATTTACGGTTTCTCCCCAAAGAATAGATCCCATATCTTTCAGGTCATCGCGGTCTACAGAAGTAAGAACGGCATGTTTGATCTTCATTAATTTGATCGAACGGGCTACTTTTTCAGGTTCATCCCAGTTTACATCAAGCGGTTTTCCTGTTTTTACGCCACAGAATCCACAGCTTCTTGTACAGATATTTCCTAAAATCATGAATGTTGCCGTACCTTCTCCCCAGCACTCCCCCATATTCGGGCAGCTTCCGCTTTGGCAAATGGTATTTAATTTATATTTATCAACCAAGGTTCTCAATTCCCTGTAGTTCTTTCCGGTAGGAAGTTTTACACGAATCCACTTTGGTTTTTGAACGGTAGTGTCTTGAACTAAATTTTCCATTTATTTCTCAAATTGAGGTTCAAAGTTAGTGATTTTTTTATCGAAACAATCAAAGACAGACATTGATGAAACATATAATTTGTATTTTTAAAATTCAATATTTCTTATGAAGACTATATTCTGCTTTCTGTTCCTTGTTTTGGGCATCTCTTGTTTTGCTCAAAAAGAATTCCAGCCAAAAGGGTCAGTAATTAATGAGACCATTGATGGTGATCTGGATGGAGACAGGATTCCGGAGAAAGTAATCGTTTATGATATTCCCATTAATGAGGAGTCCGGGAATGCCCGTGAAATTCAAATTTTAAAGAAAATCGGTAATAAATGGACCATTTTGGAAAAATCAAGAAACGCCATCTTAGGAAGTAAGGATGGTGGCGTAATGGGCGATCCTTATGTGAATACAACCATAAAAAACGGAATTTTGATCATCAAGCATTATGGTGGAAGCAGCTGGAGGTGGGCAGATACAGATAAATACAGGTTTCAGAACAGGCATTTTGAATTAATTGGAAACCTTTCCGAATCCGGTAGGGTTTTCGAATTCTGGAAGACCATTGATTTTAATTTATCAACGGGACAAATTATCTACACAAAAACAGTTGAAAATACTAAAGATCCAGAAAACGGTAAAAATGAAACTGAAAAGTATGTAAAAAAAGGAATAAAAATTAATCTTCAGAACAGAAATGATAAAAGTATAAAAATTATACTTCCTAAGACCAGACAGGAAATCTTTATATGAACTGATACTATGTCTGTTGGCAAACACAAAGACGTGAGTTTTGTTTTTCCAAGCCATTATTAAGGCGCAAAGATTTGATCTACGATAAAATTATGAATACATATTAATTGCCACAAATGTACGAATGACCTTCTTTTATATGACTATGTGGTTTAAAAAACCACTTTAATTTTAACCACATAGGCACACAGAATTTATTTGTAAATAAAATTATTCGTGCATTTGTGGCAAAAAATCAGGTCTTAGAGTTTTCCAACAATAATCTTAATGATCATCAAACTCATTATTCTTTAGCAACTCTGCAAGAACCTTTTTAGCACGCATCACGCGAACTTTGGTATTGGCAACAGAAATTCCCAGTTCTTCGGCAATTTCCTTGATACTTTTTTCTTCAAAAAACCTAAGCTTGATAATGTCTTGATAATTGGCATCCAGAGATTCTATGGTTTTAATGATTTTCTTCTGCTCTTCTTCAGAAATCAGAAGTTCTTCCGGAGATTTTGCATATTGATTTTTTACCTCATCAAGATTTTCAACGGCATCTTCGTTTTCACGGCTCTTCTTTCTCCAAAAGTCTATAACTGTGTTTTGAGCAATGGTGAGAATCCAGGTTTTAAACTGAAAATGCGGATCAAACATATCCAATTTCGATAATACTTTGGAAAAAACATTCACAGTAATTTCGTCAGCATCATTTTCATCTTTTACTTTTTTCATTACAAAAGAGAAAACATCCACCCAAAAAATATTGATGAGTTTAGTCTGGGCCTTTTGGTCTTTATCTTTGGCCTTTTGAATAAGCAGGAATAGCTGTTCGTCGTTCATTAATAACAAATATAGAGTATTTGGGGGGGAAATGCAAAGCGCATAGGCTCTCATTCGTTAATTTTGCTTTGCAAGTAAATGGCCAATCAGGAAAAGTATTAATTTTATCTCCTGTTTGAGATATTTTGCCATTTTACCTTCCCTGGCTTTTGAATTTATACTTTTGAATTTATTATCTTTGCAACTTAAAATTTTAAAGAAAAAAATCAATGAATTCCTTTATAGAAGAACTGAAATGGCGTGGTCTGTTTGCTGATATGATGCCTGGAACCGATGAACAGCTGAATAAAGAGGTAACCACTGCATATATTGGTTTTGATCCCACTGCCGATTCTTTACATATCGGAAGTCTTATTCAGATTAAAATTTTAGCTCACTTCCAGCAGCATGGCCACAAACCGATCGCGTTGGTAGGAGGAGCTACAGGAATGATCGGTGATCCATCCGGAAAATCTGCCGAGAGAAACCTTTTGGATGAAGAAACTCTTTTACATTATGTAGACTGTCTGAAAAACCAGCTTTCAAGATTTCTGGATTTCGCAGGAAACGGGCCTAATAAAGCTGAGCTTGTAAACAACTACGACTGGATGAAGAATATTTCTTTCCTTGATTTTGCTAAAAATGTTGGGAAGAATATCACTGTAAATTACATGATGGCTAAAGACT
The DNA here is from genome assembly GCF_037572595.1 of Chryseobacterium sp. MYb328. NCBI lineage: Bacteria > Pseudomonadati > Bacteroidota > Flavobacteriia > Flavobacteriales > Weeksellaceae > Chryseobacterium > Chryseobacterium sp. MYb328. Next base: position 73,749 of record NZ_JBBGZQ010000029.1, read on the forward strand.
CTGTAAAGAAAAGATTTTCAGGAGACGGAGGTGCAGACGGAATGAGTTTTACAGAGTTTACTTATCAGCTTATTCAGGGGTATGATTTCCTTCACCTATACCAAAACAATAATGTGAAACTTCAGATGGGAGGTTCTGACCAGTGGGGAAATATCACTACAGGAACAGAACTGATCCGTAGAAAAGCTCAGGGTGAAGCCTTTGCATTAACGGTTCCTTTGATTACAAAAGCTGATGGTTCCAAATTCGGAAAATCTGAGAGCGGAGAAAACTATTGGTTGGATAAAAAGAAAACTTCTCCATACAAATTTTACCAGTTCTGGCTGAATGCTACCGATGAAGATGCTGAAAGATTCATTAAATTCTATACTTTCCTTGGAAAAGAGGAAATTGAGGCTTTAGTCGAAGAGCACAAAACAGCTGCCCATGAAAGAAAACTTCAAAAAAGATTAGCAGAAGAAGTAACAGTTTGGGTACATGGAAGAGAGGAATATGAAAAAGCGCTTAAAGCTTCTGAAATTCTTTTTGGACGCTCTACTGCTGAAGATTTGGTAAGCCTTGATGAGGAAACTTTCCTTGAAGTTTTTGACGGAGTTCCACAAAAGGAAGTAGCAAAAGCGGATGTATTGGGAGTAAACATTGTTGAGCTTCTTTCTGAAAAATCCGGATTCCTGAAGTCCAAGAGTGAGGCACAGAGAGAAATCAAAGGGAATGCAATCTCTATCAACAAGCAAAAAGTAAATGATACTTTTACAGCGAATGATACTGATCTTATTGACGGCAAATTCTTATTGCTGCAAAAGGGTAAGAAAAGCTATTTCATTGTAAAGGTTATTTAATTCTAATACTACATAAAAAACGGCCGCCGAGATAAATC